>JAEZHY010000179.1 GCA_023416335.1 Pseudomonadota bacterium
TGGCGCTTGCTGTGGCGCCCCGCAAAGGCACCGGGGCAGACACAGCAAGCGCCGAGCGATCGGCCCAAGAGGGCCGAAATCTGGTGCAAGTGCCCGGTCGGGGGTTAACCTCTTCCACCTCGACAGGGAATTAAATATCAGCTTGAAAGCAACTTAGTATGAGTTGTTTGGAGGATTCCTCGTTTCGCCGGGATCCGGCATGCGAAGAGGGAATCAAAGAAATCGAGAACAAATGGGGGAATACAAAATGGATGAGCCGGCGCTTCAATTCAACGAAGAGCTTTATGACGCCGACACTCTCGATGCCATAATGGGCGAATTCAGGGAACGCGGCTGCGCAAAGCTGCCCGGGATTTTCGTGCGCGACACCGTGGACGACTACGTAAAGCAGGTGCATGGGGCCATGTATCATAACGGATTGGGAATTGTGTTGCCGGAGGATTCTCCCCTGACCGTCCATCCCGCAAAGGCGCCCCGTATCAGGCAGACCCTCATACCGGCCCTGAGCCATTCCGTAGCCTATCCACTCCCATCCCTTTACTTCCAATGCTGGGTGATCCAGCCGCAAGACCAGCCCGGTGTCGTGCCCGGCTGGCACAAAGACAGGGAACCGGACGGCATGCCCGGGAAGGAGTACCATTACCCTAAAGACGTCTTCGTAATTGTTTATCTTACAGATATGACAGAGGAACACGGCCCCACCAGGATTATTCCCGGATCGCACAGGGACCTTTCCCTTACCCCGTATGCCGGTTCACCCGTCGAATCGATCATCTGTCGAAAGGAAGACGGTTTCCTACTCGATCAGCGTGCGTGGCACTGCGGTACACCGCGCACCGTCCCGGGCATCCGCACGCTGGTGGTCTACGGTTACTTCCCGGTCCCCATGCATTACAGCATCCCGTTCCGAATGCCCGGGGCCCAACGTGCTGCGTGGCTGGAAGCCCAAACAAGGAAGGACAAGGCATTCTTCGGCGGAATTTTCGATCCTCCCGATGAGTTGAAACGTTAGACAAATGCCGGCGCACAAGCCGGGTATCGCACCAGAGTGACGATTCAGAGCTACCGGCGGCTTTCATGGATTTTTCAGAAGAAACGGCTCAGGAGGGAGAGCACCTCCAGGTACACGGGAAAGCGGATGCAACCGCATCCAATTCGGAAAGCCTTGCGCATTTTCGGCACCTCGTTTTGGAAGATGCGGACCTTCAGAAGCGCCTAAGTCAAACGGCCGATGCCGAAGCTTTTTACCTTCGCGCGGCGCAACTCGGCAGGGAACACGGTTGCCCTGTTACTCCGGCGGAACTGAGAGAAGCGGTTCAATCGAGCCGACGCATTTCCCCTCCGCTGGAAACAAACGTCCGCCCCGGTGATCTGGCAGGATGGGTCCCTGCTTCAATATGCGCGGAGAAGAATCTCGATTCTCTGCTTTGGCATTATCTCGGGACACAATCCTTCACGGATCCGTTTTATGAGCAAACCGTTGCCAAAAGCTTATACCATCCTTTCGGGAAGCTGTTTCGGCGTCGGACTCCAATAGAGGTTCTCGAAAAATTTAAAGAACCCTCCCCCGGACGCCGACCGGACGGATTCATTTTCCACATGTCGCGATGCGGCTCGACTCTGATCTCTCAGATGCTGGCCGCTCTCCCGCAGAACCTCGTCATATCGGAAGCGCCGCCGATAGACTCTATCCTTCGCCTGAACTTGAAAAATCCCGCCGTCACGGATGAAAAACGAATATCCCTGTTGCAGGGGATGGTCGGCACGCTCGGTCGACCTCGATCCGGGCTGGAAAAACATTTCTTCATCAAGTTCGATGCGTGGAGCATCATGGACTTGCCCCTCATCCTGACGGCGTTTCCCGGCGTTCCCTGGGTCTTCGTCTATCGCAATCCTGTTGAGGTCATCGTTTCTCATATGAGGCGAAAGGGCAGCCAAATGGTACCGGGAATGATCGAACCCGAGCTGTTCGTCCTGGAAAAGAGCCTCATTCCGGAAATGCCGGCAGAGGAATACTGTGCGCGAGTTCTGGCGGGCATCTGCCGAAAGGCCCTGGAACACTGCGACAACCGGCATTCGCTGCTGGTCAATTACTCTCAATTGCCCGATGCGGTTTACACGTCTATTTTGGATTTCTTTGGAGTGAGCAGTACGCCGGACGATCGAAAGCGCATGATCGAGACAGCGGAATTCGACGCCAAGGCCCCATCCTTCTACTTCACCAGTGACAGCGAATCGAAGCAGCGAGAGGCAAGCGATAGAGTGCTGAAAGCGGCGCAGGAATATGTGAGCCGGCTATACGAGCAACTCGAACGAACAAGGTGCAAAGGTGGAAAATCCCGGGACATCATTTCTCCCCCGACTTCCATTCCATCAGCAGATGAACTTCCGTATCCTCGATCGTAATGAAGCCCAGCCGTTTGTACAGGGTCTGAGCCCTGTTGTACTTCTCCACATAACACGTGACGGGAAGATTGTGCGCGCCTGCTTCGCCCAGAAAAGCCTGAAGCAGCAGCGTTCCAATGCCTCCGCCTCGATATTCCGGCAGGAGGGCAACATCAATCATATGAAATCTATCTTCTCTGCGATCGAGATATAATCTCCCGATAGGGCGTTCTCCCAGCTCTATGACCAAAAAAGATGCAGAGCTGAAGGTTTCCAGATAGTACTTGTGCTGCAGCGCAAATTGCATCCTCAGGAAGGATTCTTTTTCGGATGCGCTCCAGGGTACCTGAGCCAGTTCATCCTCACGGGTACTCGCATAAAGACGATAGAGAAAACCTTCGTCCTGAAGGGTGATGGGCCGGAAGGTGATGTTTGTGTCCATATAAGCAGCCTTAGATAGTCGACGGCAAATCATCCTGGAGGAGTTTCAGCCGCAGAACTTTTAAGAGTTCAGGATTCAAATTCCGAATTCCACGGGCGGGACGAAATGGATTTTGCCTGAAATTCAGTCATCCCGGGATATTCTTCTTGTTCTTGTTTGTCCAATCCGAAATCTACACTTCGCCAGCATATCATAATCCCGGGGAGTTTTTGAAATTGAGCTGTCCATAACAATGGGGTACCGAGGCATCAGGCGGCGGATCGGGTCACCTGTGTTTCTAATCCACTTCCGCTCTCGTGGTCAGCAGCTTTGCGAGTGCAAGATAGCCGAAGAAAAAACCAAAAGTACACCATCTCCAAAAACCCATGCGCCTTCGATATGATATGATTCCGCACACCGGCGGCATCAGCAGGAGTCCGGAAAAGAGAGTGACAAAAACAGAAATGACGACTTTACCTCTGAAGATGGCATATCTTACGTCTACAAAATCCACGATCGCAAGAAGCCCGATAAAAAAGTCTTCCGACCCGGTAATATGGTAGTAACTTAAGCCAATTATAAAATATGCAATGTGAGAAGCCATTCCAATAAAGAATATACATTGGCCTGAACATGCCTGCAATCCGAGTCTGCGTGCAAACCTGGCTCCCAAGTCGAAACGGATGTCGGCAAGAAATAAAAGCAGCAGATACAACAAATAACTTAGAAATACATAATCGGCAAAAGTGAATGCCAACCACCATTTGATCGGTTCCGAGTGCATCGTACGTCATCC
>JAEZHY010000247.1 GCA_023416335.1 Pseudomonadota bacterium
AGCATCGATACGGAATTGTGTTCAAGAAGGATCCAAATAGCGTGGGGACCGGTGGCCCCCACACCCCCTGCGCCGCTCTGCGGCTTACTTGGCGCTTGCTGTGGCGCTCCGCAAAAGGGGCAGCGGGGCAGGCACAGCAAGCGCCGAGCGATCGACCCAAGAGGGCCGAAATCTGGTGCAAGTGCCCGGTTGAGGGAATTAAATATCAACTTGAAAGCAACTTAGTATCACTCTTCCTTATTACGCCCCGCAACTCTTAGCTCGCCGCGAGAACGAGAAGCTTTCCGCCCTATTCAGAAGTCTGGAGAGAATGGATATGCAATTGAAATCTCAATGGTTGAATGACAGCAAAGGGCGGATGATTCTTTTTGCCTTGCTCACCATCCTGGTTTCATTCTCGATACTTGAGCCATGCTATTCCTACTCGAACTCTTCAAAGATGAAATTCATATGGCTCGGAGTAACCGGAGGCGATGTTGCCGGTTCAAACGAACCCCTGTCGGATACGGAATTTTATCAGAATCATCAGTTTTCAAAGAGCCAGATTATCCAGCTTGCGGAAAATTATGAAATAGTCGTTATCGACAAGTTTCATGCGTACGGCGAAATGGCCCTCCAACTCAGGGATGCACAAAGGCTGAAGGAATTGAATCCCGCTTTAAAGGTTCTTGTGTGCGTCGATGGCATTCATGTTTTCGATAAGTCGGAATTCAAGCCGGAGATCGACCAGCACGAGGAATGGTATCTGCACGGCATCGACGGCAATCGGATTCCCTATAAAGATTTCGGCTGGTGGATGGATCTCTCAAATCCGGATCTCCGAAACGGTTTTTTGCAGTTTTTGGCCGGCTATATATTGGCGGAGGACGCCAAGGGAAATGCCCTGTTGGACGGGATCGCTTTCGATGACTGTTATCTTTTCAACCTCGAAGAATGCCGGCAGACTCACAACACGGGCTGCGATTATGCCACAGGTATGGGTGACATGGTCGGCGACTCAAGGTTGTTGGACTGGGAAATTGGTTTGAAGACTTTTCTTGCAGAGGCAAAAAGCTTGTTTGAGAAAAAGGTTCTCATATTTAACGGCATTGGTGGGTTCCCATGGGCCTATAAGCGCTCCCTGGAACTCCTGGACCCCACAGATGGTGCCCTGAATGAGCAGTTCGGCTTTGTCGGAACGGAAATGTCGGCACCTGATATGGTCTCGTACGTAAAAATAATGTCGGATTTCCCGACCAAAATATTTCTCGAGAAGGTGAATTTGCCGATCGATCTCAGCGGCTCTCAATTAACACGGGCATTACGAAAAACGTTTGGCTATTTCATGCTGGGTTACCAGCCCGGACGTTCATATTACAAGGCGGGAACGGGCTATTCGGTTTCCAGAGAGTTGATATCCGATCCGGAACCCGGTGAGATCGCATTCGATTTCGGAAGCCCGGCGTCTGATTTCACGGTCACGCCCGGGGGGCTTTTCCGAAGGGATTTCGAAAACGGCATGGTGCTTTTAAACTATCGGTACGCAGCTCTTCCGTTCGTTGCGGACAGTACAATCCAACTTCTTAGCGGCAAAATATGCGGTCCGGTCTTCAGGTCCGGACAACAAGTCACGATCGCTCCGGACGATGCCTGGTTTTTCAAGTTCGTCAGCGACCCAATAACAAATCCAAACGCAGAGCGTTAAGTTGTTTAGGTTCAGTAGTCAGCGGCTGCATCCTCGAAGCACCCAATAAGCGGTTTTGCTAAGGGAGATATATATCAAGTGAGGCAACTTGATTTCCGACCGCTGTGGTGTGACATTCGAACACAATCTGTTTCCGATCGAAAAAAGGGCGGCAATCGCGAAGACTGCCGCCCTTTTGCCGCTGTACTGAACTCTCTAGTACGATTTTGTTTGGAGATGAAGGGATTCGAACCCTCGACCTCAGACTTGCGAAGCCTGCGCTCTCCCAACTGAGCTACATCCCCGGTGCTCGGAAAACATACCGTCTTCCGGCAAATTCTGTATGCATTTTGACTGCAAACAGCAGGCAACCTAATTTGAGGTGATTAAAGGAGATGAACAAAAAAGGGAAAGTGGCTTGTACGCACACTTTCCCTTGATTTTTCGGATGGGCCGCCAGGGTCTCGAACCCCGAACCTCCTGATTAAGAGTCAGCTGCTCTACCGTTGAGCTAGCGGCCCGAAAATTAATTCTGCTGGTACGCCCGGCAGGATTAGAACCTGCGGCCTGCGGATTCGAAGTCCGACGCTCTATCCACCTGAGCTACGGGCGCTCATCACAGAAAAGGGAATATACTAAACCGGCCCCCCCAAGTCAACACCCTGTTTGAAATATTCTCTCCCCTTTCCTAATGAATTGTTTTTACGGCAATTTTCCTTCTTCCCGGCTGATCGGTCGCACGATATTGCTCCGAAAATTGCGCAAAATGGGTTAGAATATAAAATTTAATCCGGGGAGAGATACGCATAGAATGTCTTACGTCGATCAGGAAATTAGAAGGCTGCTCGGAAAAGGGATCCACCATTACGGGCTCATCGAGAATAAAGATAAGATCGCTGTGGCGGTCTCGGGAGGCAAAGACAGCATGCTCCTCCTGTGGCTGCTCAGGGAAAGGCTCAGGCGCGTTCCGATAAGCTACGAACTCATCGCGGTGCACGTCGATCCGGGATTCGATACGGTAACCGCCGACGGCCTGGAAGCCTATTTCATTAGGGAGGGTTTTCGTTATGAGATCATCCGGACGGATCACGGGATACGTGCTCACGGACCGGAGAATCGCGAGAATCCCTGTTTTCTGTGTGCCCGGCTGAGACGGTCGGCCCTCTTCAGGAAGGCCCGCGAACTCGGGTGCCGCAAGATTGCCCTGGGGCACAACCAGGACGATATGCTCGAAACGTTTTTCATAAATATATGCTACGGGGCCCAGGTAGCCGGTATGGTCCCGAAGCAGGGCTTCTTCGGCGGTGAGATCACGATAATTCGTCCGCTCGCTCTCGTTCCGGCGGCGAGCATTCTCAAAATGTGCAAGAACGCGGGAATTCCGATCTTCCCGTCGAACTGCCCTTCGGCGGACAAGAATCAGAGGGCGGAAGTCAGGGCCTTGATCGAAGCCCTGAGTAAAAAGAATCCGAAAGTGCGCGGCAATATTTTTCATGCTATGAGCAACGTGAACCTGGAATACCTTCCTCCCGGAATCCCTTCGAGAGGAAATCGCGGCCCGGCCGGGGCCGGAGACAACGGCGCAAAGGCATCCTCTCGGAGCGAAAGGACCGAATGAACGACGAGATCAGAAACGACAAGAACACTTTCTTCATAATCGATGGAAGCTCCTACATCTACAGGGCCTTCTACGCGATCCGCCGACTCAGCAATTCCAGGGGCATGGCGACCCAGGCGGTCTACGGCTTCCTGACGATGCTCCTCAAAGTGCTCCGTGAGCGGAAGCCGGAATATATCTGTGTCGTGTTCGATGCCGGTCGGAGTTTCCGGCACGAGATGTCCAGTTCCTACAAGGCGACCCGCCAGGTTATGCCCGAGGAGTTGGGTCCGCAAATTCCGTATATAAAAAAGGTTGTCCAGTACGCCGGCGTGCCGCAGATGGAGCTTGAAGGCTACGAAGCCGACGATCTGATCGCGACCCTTGCGCAATGGGCTTCCGGACGAGGTCTCGATATTGTCGTGGTTAGCGGCGACAAGGACCTCCATCAGCTCATTTCCGATCCGGTAATTCGCCAGTGGGACCCGCAGAACGACCGGCTCTTTACGGAAGGCGTCGTGAAGGAGAAATTCGGGGTCACTCCGGCCCAGATGGTCGATTACCTGTCGCTGGTGGGAGACACTTCCGACAATATCCCGGGCGTGAAAGGCATTGGAGAGAAGACCGCAAGCCAGCTGCTCCAGAAATATGGATCGCTCGACAGGATCTACGACCGCATAGATCTGGTTTCTCCGGAATCGCTCAGGAACAAGCTTCGGGCGGGGCGAGAGAGCGCCTGCCTGTCACGTGACCTGGTGACTTTGAAGATGGATGTGGCGATCGAGAAGGGCCTCGAAGAATTCGCTCCCTGCACTCCGATGCATGCTGAAATGCTCGGTCTTTGCGAAGAACTCGAGTTCAAGACGCTGCGGGACGCATTGAAAAAGGAGTGGGGAGACGCACTGGAGGTAAAGCCTCCTGCTCCCAAGCCCTCGGCCCGTGAGCGGCGCGATCGAATCATCAGGACCCGCGAAGAATTCAAGGAATTGCTGAAGATTGTTTCCAACAAATCGCTGATTGCCCTGGAAATCGAGACCACGTCCCAGAACGAAATGGATGCCGAACTCGTTTCCGTTGCGCTGTGCTGGGAGGACGATACGGCCTGGTATGTTCCGGTCGGCCACAAGTGCGCGGACTGCGGCATCCAGCTGACCGCGGCGGAGGTGCTTCACGGACTCGAATCGGTCCTCGGGGCGAAGAGTCCCGCCAAAGCCGGGCACAACCTGAAGTTCCAGTGGGTGGTCCTCAAACGGAACGGGATCGAACTGGACGGGATGGCCTTCGATACGATGCTTGCGAGCTATCTGCTCGATCCGGGAGGCCAGTCGCACGGGCTTGACCGGGTTGCAGGCGAGCACCTGGGGGAAGCCATCGAGTCTTACCAGGATATGACCGGGAGAGGGAAGGGGCAGATCAGTTTTGCGGAAGTCGAATTCGTGAAGGCCTCGGAATATTCGTGCTGCGACGTCGAGACGGTATGGCGCCTCGTTCCTGTGCTGAGGGAAAAGCTTGCTCAAAGCGGGTTGAAAGACCTCTATGAGTTGATAGAGCTTCCATTGACGGAAGTTCTTGCGGACATGGAACAGCGTGGCATCCTTGTCGATTCCGAGAAACTGGAGACCCTTGCAATCGAGTTCGAAAAGGCCCTCGACCAGAAGGCCGGACTGATATACGAGATGGCAGGCGAAGAGTTCAATATCCAGTCGCCGAAACAGCTCGGGTACATTCTTTTCGAAAAACTCGGGCTGAGGGTGATCAAGAAGACCAAGAGCGGTCCTTCGACGGACACGAGCGTGCTGGAAGATCTTGCCCTGGAGCATCCGATGGCCGACTATGTCCTGGCGTACCGTACCCTGTCGAAGCTCAAAGGGACCTATGCCGACGCCCTGCCCAAGCTCATCGATCCGGCCACGGGGCGGATTCACACTTCATTTAACCAGACGGTCACGGCGACCGGACGGCTGAGCAGTTCGAACCCCAATCTTCAAAACATTCCGATACGGACGGACGAGGGTAAGAAGATTCGCGAGGCGTTCATCGCCGCACCCGGGAACCTGCTGATGTCGGCCGATTATTCGCAGATCGAGCTGCGCGTGCTAGCGCACTACAGCGGCGATGAGAGCCTGATCGAGGCATTCCGGAACGATGAAGACGTGCACCGGCGGACGTCGGCGGAGATATTCGGGGTCGGAGTCGACGAGGTAACGCCGGAGATGCGCAGGCAAGCGAAGATGATCAATTTCGGAATCGCCTACGGGATGAGCCCCTTCGGGCTTTCGCAACGGCTCAGGATCAGCACGAAGGTGGCCAAGGCCGCAATCGACCGGTATTTCGAGCGGTACAGCGGCGTGAGGCGGTTTATTGACGAAGCGGTCCGAATGGCCAGGGAACTGGGATACGCGGAAACGCTGCTCGGCAGGAGACGTCCCATCCCGGAACTTCAAAGCCGTAATTTCACGATTCGCCAGCTCGGCGAGCGGCTTGCGATCAACACTCCGATTCAGGGAACTTCTGCCGACCTGATCAAGAAGGCCATGATCGATATTCACCTGGCATTGAAAAAGGAAGGCCTGCGCGCGGAAATGCTTCTGCAGGTCCATGACGAATTGCTGTTCGAGGTGCCGCAGGAGGAAATGGTGCGGGTGCAGGACCTCGTACGAAAGAAGATGGAAAGCGTCTGGAAGCTCGGTGTTCCGCTGAAGGTGGAAATCGGATGGGGAGTGAACTGGGCGGAGGCGCATGCGTAGGAGTGAGGATGGTCCCTGATATGTTCACATATATTCGGGCTTCCGGCACCTCCATCGCGGGCCTCATGAGCTGCGCACGCGGAAATGATTCCGGGCCACCCGGACATATTGCCGGGCGGTGAACAGACATGCCGGAGCGGGGTGGGGTGGACACGATAAAGCTCAATGTTGTTGCTTTAAGGAAATACGCCGCTGGTTCCCAAGGTCCACCTTGGGAACCCCGCCCCGGCAGGCCGGATAGTATCCGGTACGTGCTGTCCAAAATGCTTGGCCCACCGGGACGGGGCCATTAAAGCAGCAGCATTGACGATAAAGCTTTGTGCCCCTACGCCCCCGCTCTCCCACCTTGTATGGCTGCCTGGGAACTATCTACGAAGCGCATCCTTAAAACCGATGGGTTCCCGCTCCGCTCCCACCCATCCTGAT
>JAEZHY010000248.1 GCA_023416335.1 Pseudomonadota bacterium
GTCAACGCTTCGCCCGTACCCTCACAGGTACCGGCGCATGACTCGGGGCCGGTGTGGTTCGTTAGACCTTCACCGTATGGCTCTTTCATCCACTACTCCAAGCCGACTTTTACCGGCGCTTTCTCACTGTTCACTGCTTTTTCACGATCGCAACGTTGCGACAAGCCGCAACGGGTGAAGCAGCAGATCCAGGGCATCCAGGATTCCAGGGACCAGCACATCGGCGTGCTTCACCGCAGCCCCCGCACATCCCTCGGTTTGAACAACCGCTACCCCAAGTCGAGCTGACGTGAGCATCAGGGCATCATTCCTGCCGTTCCCGACGCAAACGCAGTTCTCAGCGCCAAGATTCGCCACATAATCGGCCTTTGCTTCCGCCTGACTCCCCTTGGGTATAATAGAAACCTTACACGGTACTTGGGAAAGACTTTCCTTCACGGAACCGAACGTATCGGCTGTCAGCACATGAATTTCCAGATCCTGTGCGAGTTGCCGGATTCTTTCGTCAACGCCGGCGATGAGCTTCCCGTCGCATGCGATTGTGCCGTTGTAGTCGAGTACCAGGTGCCTGAACTTCAAAGCGCCGAACCCGGGTACTTCAATTTCGATCATGGTCCCCTCCTCCATCTCGATGAAGCTGAAAAGACTTGAAGCTCTCGCGCAGGTGTCGTATTAGACTGTGCCGATTTGAAAAATCAATTTATATTTACTTTTTACGTGTTTAGGGCATCAAAAGTGATGCCCTTCTTTGTCTCAGGTCCATGTATTCTATTCTTCGGAGGCAGCCACAAACAATGGGAAGTTCACTCCCGCTTATCAAACCGCAAAATTCTGTGACTTTGCCCCCGACTCGGAGCACCGGTCGCCGATCGGTTGCATTTCTTTCACCTTCGCTATGTTCTGATCCATGTCTATGAAATCCGCCACCATACAAAATAAGGTAGAGCAGCAATCGGCCCTTTCCCTTCTTAACCACGGGCCGTTTGTGCTTTTCTGGTTTGCGCGGGTCTTTTCCGCGATCGCTTTCCAGATATCCGCAGTGGCGGTGGGCTGGCAAATCTATGCACTCACCGGCAGTGCCTTCCACCTTGGAATGGTGGGGCTGGTCCAGTTTCTGCCGATGGTCCTCCTTACCCTTGCAGCCGGGCACGTAGCCGACCGCTACGACCGGCGACTCATCGTCCGAACCTGCCAGGCGATAATGGGATTTGCCGTAGCGATGCTTGTTCTGGGCAATTTCACGGGCTGGCTGCACACAGCCGGTATATACGTTGTGGTGGCTGCAATAGGAGCTTCGCGCAGTTTTGAACATCCTACCTTGAATGCCCTCCTCCCCGGCCTGGTTGAGGCATCGATCCTGCCGAAGGCTGCGGCTGCCTCAAGCTCGGCGGTACAGACGGCCTTCATCATCGGCCCCGCGCTCGGCGGGCTGCTCTATACGGCCGGTCCCACGGTTGCATATGCAATGGCGGCCACGCTCTTCTTCGCGGCAAGCATTTCGGTAAGTCTGATAAAAATTGAGCGCCTCCCGCAACGCACCGTGCCCAAAGGTTTCGATTCGATCTTCTCCGGCATCACCTTTATCCGAGGTCGGCCCGCAGTCCTCGGCGCCATCTCGCTCGATCTTTTCGCCGTACTGCTCGGCGGCGCCACGGCCCTTCTGCCGATCTACGCCCGCGACATTCTTCACACCGGCCCATGGGGCCTGGGCATGCTCCGGTCCGCACCGGCAATCGGAGCGCTCAGCATGTCCTTCATCCTCGCCCGTTATCCGATAGGGCGCAACATAGGCCGAAGGATGTTT
Organism: Pseudomonadota bacterium; assembly: GCA_023416335.1. The sequence goes on from JAEZHY010000248.1 coordinate 1,805, forward strand.
ACAGGGGTGATCGTTTTCGGGCTGGCCACGATGTTATTCGCAATATCGAAATCCGTTTTTCTGTCGATCGGTGCGCTTGTCGTCCTCGGGGCCGCCGACGTGGTGAGCGTTGTGATTCGAATGACCCTGGTCCAGCTCTCGACGCCCGATCAGATGCGCGGCCGTGTCAGTGCCGTGAATTCCCTTTTCATCGGCACATCCAACCAGCTCGGGGAATTCGAATCCGGCCTTACAGCTGCCCTTTTCGGCACCATACCGGCGGTGCTGATCGGAGGCATTGGAACCATCATCGTGGCGCTGGTCTGGATGCGCCTGTTCCCGGAGCTTCGCAGGGCCGACAGCTTCGAGCGTCTGCAGGCCTGAAGAAAAGCATGGTCATGCGGCGGAGCGAATTACACCCGATACGGGCAATCCTGAAGGTTACAAAGCGAACATTTATATCGGCCGGATTCCGGCGTTTCCGAGGTCGTCCATTTTGTAAAAAAGGAAAGAGACTTAGCGGGGGTCATTACGCAGCTTTCATTGAGCCGCACACCGATTGCCGATGCGTCCACCTGCCCGAAAAGCTGATTTTGAATGGAGAGATCGAGGCCTCCGTACCCCGGTCCGAAACGGCATCCGGCATGGAGCCCATGCTTGTGCGCCTCATCGCGCAAATGTTCATGGGCATTCGACCCGAGCGATTCGAGGAACGCAACGCCCGCGGCATCCAGAAACAATCCGGAGAGGAGGTCTCCCCCGGACATGATGCGTTGCGCCTCTTCTTCCAACGCCGGACCGATCGTACAGATGCAGAACGCAAGATATTTTATTCCGGGATCGGCTTCGCCGGGAATATGGAAGTACGTCCGGTTGTCAAGTGAAACGCCCCCGGCGTCCCCAATGCGGGAGACTTCCCGGACACTGTAAACAAAAGCAGGATTTACGAGCCGGTTTGCCTGCTCCAGAACGGCGCTTATGTTTTCCCGTTGCGACGGGGCAGCCCGGTATCGTGCCCCTCCGGCATAGCGGGCCACCTGTTTTGGCGAAACCGCCAGTTCCCCGAAATTCAATGAAATGACGCTTGACTCTGCAGCAGCTTCCATCAGTTCTTTCGCCCATCAAGGACCTTGCGCACAACGTTCGCAATTTCCGCTCGTCGGGAAGGCTTCATGAGAAACGCGTCCAGTCCCAGTTTCTTCGCAGTTTCACCATCCATTCGGTCGCTGAAACCCGTTGCAATCACGATTGGAATATCGGCTCTCAATTCACGCATCCGCATTGCGACATCGATTCCGGTAAGCCCCGGCATCGTATAATCGGTTATGACGACATCGAACTGCAGGGGATCTTCCCAGAAACCGGAGAGGGCCTCCACCGGGTTCGTCTTCGCAGTTACACGGTACCCCAGTCCTTGCAGCATTGCAGACATGAAATCCGCAACAGGCTGCTCATCGTCGATCAACAATACCGATTCGGTGCCGCAGGGAATATTCTGCCCCTGCACACCGACGACGTCTGCCGAGTCTTCTGCCTGAGGAAAGTAAACGCTGAATGTCGTTCCCCTTCCCTGCTCACTCTGCACAGTCACCGCTGCGTTATGCCGTCTGGCGATGCCGTGTACCGCCGCGAGTCCGAAGCCGGTCCCGCTCTTGTTGCTCTTGGTCGTAAAATAGGGTTCGAAGATCCGGTCGAGGAGATCGGGGGAAATGCCGTGACCGGTGTCACTCACCGAGAGCACGAGGTATTTCCCCGGGCTGAGGTCGGGATGAATCGCAGCGCAATCCACGCCGAGTTCCACATTCGCGAGTCTGACACCCATGACTCCCCCCTTGTCCTCCATCGCACGAGTTGCATTTGCGGCAAGGTTGACCAGCACCTGCCTTATCTGCGCGGGATCGGCAAGCACCATATCCGGGAGACAGCAGATCTCCTGGCGGATCTCGATGGTTGAAGGAATGGAAGCTCTCAGAAACTTGACCGTTTCCTTCACGAGAGGGGACATCCGCAGAGGCCGAAGGTCCTTTGAGGGTTTCATCCGGCTGAAGGTCAGGATCTGCTGCACGAGGTCTTTTGCCCTGAGTGAGGCATTGAGGATTTGATCTATGTAGAGACTCGCCGATTCCCGTTCGGGTATGCTGAGCTTGACCAGTTCACTGTAACCGATTATAGCTGCCAGGATGTTATTGAAATCATGGGCTACGCCGCCTGCCAGGGTGCCGATTGCTTCCATCCGCTGGTTTTGCCGGAGCAGCGCCTCGAAACGCTTCCTTTCTTCCTCCGCCTTCTTTCGCTCCAATATCTCGGTCCCAAACGCAAAAATGCACGGTTCCCCTCTGAAATCCAAAACAACGGCGGAGTACATCACCGGATATCTCTCGCCGGATTTCTTCTGGAGCAGGACTTCGGCGTCCCTGACAGTACCCATCTTTTCGAGGTGATCGAGGAACGCCCGGCGCTCGCCATTACCCCAGATCTGCAATGCTTCGGTGCTCTTCCCTACTAGTTCCTCCCGGTCGAAACCGCTCACATTGAGGAAGGCATCGTTAACGGCGATAATCCTGCCGTCGCCCCTCCGAGTGATAATCCCCATTTCAGGGCTCAAATGGAATATTTTCGAGAAGATATTCTCGCTCTCCTTCAGGGCATCCCTCACACGGTGCTCTTCGGTTATGTTTTCGGCAACTAAAAGAAAGCACAGCTGACCGTCAATTTGTACCCGTTCCGCGGAAATCCTGAGCAGCAGATTCTCGCCGGATGCCGTGTGCATATAAGTCTCGACATTTCGCATCATGCCCCGGGCATGCATGATGCCGTTCAGCCTCAGGTGTTCCTCCATCGTGATAAAACCCAGTTCGACGGAAGTCTTGCCCAAAACTTCTTTTGAGCTGTATCCGCTCAGTTTCTCAAAAGCCCTGTTGACGTCTAGAAAGTGCCCTTCAGGCTCGGCGATAATGAACGTTGCAGCAGGATTGGCATAAAATGCGACGGCAAATTTATTTTCAGAAGTCGTTTGATTTTCCTGAGGCTGCATTTCCTGTCCTTGGTTCGGGGGTATTGGAAACGTTCAAGGCATGGACGCTGGGCCGTATCATGGTTTGTGATTGTACCCTGTTTTTTACAATCGAGGATATAAGATTTTCACGCCGACAAATGATCTGCGTAGGAAAGAATGATTAGTATGGTCCAAGTTCGTTCCAACGAGGTACCTTCGGTCCCGAATGCTCCGGCATCGAGGCTTCGAAAAAAATTGCAGTCGATGTAAATATTTGTAAAAACAACTTTACCAATATTGCAAAAAAACATGATAATTCCATAAAGTGTCGGGAGATTTGCGCGGCATTGCGCCCGGTTCGCCCCTGCGGATGCTTCGCGGACCCGGAGCGGCATTCTCAATTCAAAGCGGTGCAGGAGTACTGTGATTATGGAGATCTGTACGGATGCAAGAATGGATGAGATTCTGCTGGGCGGAGACAGGCTGAGTATCGACGATCTCGTTTCCGTCGCGCGCCGCCGCCGCAGGGCAACTCTTGCCGGCGAGGCTGTATCGGCCGTAAAAAAGTCCCGGGAACTGGTGGAGGACTGGCTGCATGAAGGGAAAGTGATCTACGGTGTTACGACGGGACTCGGAGCGCTCTGCGACGTGAGCATTCCCCTTAAGGATGCGATTCCACTGCAGAGAAACACATTGCTCAGTCATGCCAGCGGCGTCGGCGAACCGTTTTCCGAAGAAGTCGTCAGAGGGACCATGGCCGTGAGGATTCACGACCTGGCCAAAGGATTCGCGGGTATCCGACTCGAGACTCTCCAGGCACTCCTCGACGCTCTCAACAGTGATATCTACCCGGTGGTACCCAGCAAGGGTTCGGTCGGCGCAAGCGGTGATCTTGCCCCCATGGCCCACCTGGCCCTTGTCCTCATAGGTGAAGGGGAAGCTTTTCTGCACGGACGCCGCGTCAAGGCAGCCGAGGCCCTTGAGTCGGCCGGTCTCGAGCCGATAACCCTGGGGCCGGGTGAAGGCCTTGCCCTTATAAACGGCACCCAGGTAATGACCTCTCTGGCCGCGCTGGCCGTGCACGACGCGGCGCGGCTGGCAAAAATTGCCGACATAGCCTGCGCGATGAGCCTCGAAGTACTCCTTGGAACAAACAAAGGCTTCGATCCGCGCATCCACCTGCTTAGACCGCATCCCGGCCAGTTGGCTGCCGCCCGTAATATGGATCGCATCACCGCGGACAGCGAAATCATTTCCTCTCACAAGGACTGCTCGCGCATACAGGATGCCTATACGCTGAGATGCTCTCCTCAGATCCATGGGGCTTCCCGCAACGCCATTTCGCACGTACGCCAGACGGTCGATATAGAAATAAATTCCACGACGACCAATCCACTGATTTTCTCCGACTCGAAGCAACTGCTGACCGGCGGGAATTTCCACGGCCAGCCGATTGCGCTGTGCACGGATTATCTGAGCATGGCCGCCTCCGAGCTTGCGAACGTATCCGAACGGCGAATAGAACGGCTCGTAAACCCGCAACTCAGCGGGCTCCCTGCGTTCCTCGTCGAAGACAACGGTTTGAACACCGGATTTATGATCGCACAGTATACGGCTGCGGCACTGGTCAGCGAGAATAAGACTCTTTGCCATCCAGCTTCAGTGGATTCGATCCCGACTTCCGGAAATAAAGAAGACCACGTCAGCATGGGGACGATTGCGGCCCGAAAATGCAGATCGGTAATCGAAAATGCCGAGCATGTTCTCGCAATAGAGTTGCTGTGCGCGTGTCAGGGCCTGGATCTGCTTACGCGGGGCCAACCCGGCCCGGGGACCCTGGAAGCATACAGGACCGTTCGGGAAAACATTCCTTACCTCGACCGCGACCGGCTCCTGGGCCCCGAAATCGAGAGGATTTCCTCCCTGATACGGGATGGCGAAATCCTGAGGAGGGTGGAAGATAAAATAGGGCCGCTGGAATGATCTCGAGTTCGCAGGGATTTCGACGCTCATATTAGTTTTTAAAATGTAATGATAATATGATTTGCTGTATATTGGATTTTTACAGTGATAAACAGTCGATAGGCTGCTGCAATTTTCATGGTAATCGGGTATGGGCAGGCACGAGGCCCGTACCGGTTTTTGAAACGCGGATTCCCGCGGCTTCTTAAAGATCCCCCTGCCCTTCGGGGATGGATTTTGCGCCCGCCACCGGTCGGATCAGGACCGGGGAGGGGGCTATTTCGCCTTCCGCTATTCATGTACCAAAGTGCTCTATAAGGGAACTGCGCCCGAGTGTGTTACAGGCAATCTTTACAGGCGAGTAAGGTTTCCCTGCCGGATCGAGTGTTTGATGGAAAGTAAATGAACAAAAGCTTGAGATTTTGAGGAGGGAGTTCAGTCAATGGTACCTTTCTGGGAAGTGGCAAATCGAGCGATCAGCACCGGACGTCTGAAGAAAGTAAAAGACTTCGATTTCAACCTGTTCAATGTGGCATCCCGCCTCGTGAAGGAATACGGAATCAAATACGACCCGAACACCCCGATTCCATCCGACGACGATCTGGCGGACCGGATTTTCGAAGCCGGCGTGAAGCTCTACGTAGAGGTAGGGACCTACTGCTTCGATTCCGGCAGGGTCATTAATTTCACCGAAGATGAAATCCGCGGCAGCATTACCGAACTCAATCGAATGCCCCGCGAAATCGAGATCGGCACGGGGCTCGAAAAACGGCGCCTCTTTGCCAGGGGCATCAGCGATCCCAGAAAGCCCATAGTGGTCGGCGGGTTCGTCGAGAGCAACCCGAAGGAAGGGCGCGACTTCGTCCAGATGTACAAGAGTGTCGCCCAGGAGAAAGTCATCGACGGGATTTATTACGGCCCACCGCCTGCGGGCATCGAAGGCAAAAAATGGGTGCTTAATTCTCCCCTGGACGTTCACGCCTCGATCAGCGCGGCCGCATGGATGAGAGAAGCCCTCAGAAGCACCGGCCGGCCCGGCCTGCACCTGCTCGACGCCTGCCCCTCGGCGATCGGTGCTATTTCGACCTGCGATCCCGATAACGGGCTCCGTACATCGGACGCAATGACCTTCCCCACGATCAGCGAACTGAAGGTAAATTTCGAAGCTCTCAACAAGGTTGCCTACTGCCAGAATAAAGGTTACCTGAAGAACCCGTTCTGGACTTCCATCACGGGAGGATTTGCAGGAGGACCCGAAGGCTGTGCCATCGTCAATGTCGCTTCCGCGCTGAATTCGATCATGGTCTACCAGGTCGGCGGCGCCGGTTACGTCTGCAATGCCGGCCTGATGCAAAATCCGCCCATCAACACGATACGTCCGACCGTCTGGGTCCGGAACGCGAGCACGCAGGCCCTGGTCCGCAACACCCCGCTCATCTGCGGCGGAGGCGGCCTCACCGCGGCAGGCCCCGGTACCGAACAGATGCTCTGGGAAATCGCCGTGCTCGGAATTCACGTCTCCTGCGTCGGCGGCCACATTTTCCACGGCTGCAGAAAGTCCGTTATTGTAAAACCCAACCAGGGCACGGGCATGGAATCCCGCTGGGAAGGGGAAGCCGCCAGAGCGGGCTGCGCACTCAGCCGCGAGGAAGCAAACGAACTCATCGTTTACATGATTTCGAAATACGAAAAGACGGTCACCCCGGACACGGCTCCGCAAGGCTTCAGCTTTGAGGACCTCTATGACTACGAAACTGTCCAGGTAAAACCCGAGTACTTCGACCTGTATTCCAAAGTGAAAAGGGAACTCGAGGATAAGGGTCTGATTTTCGATTAGGCCTGCATCAATAAAGAAACGGTGGACGTGTAGGGTGGGCACCCGGTTCTTTGGGTGCCCACCATCCGGCAATTTCGATAATGCTCATTCCCGCGAGTGCTCGGGGGAACTGTTGTTCCGAATGAACGGACGGTGAGCACGATAATGCCTGTCCTCCTCGGCGCTGTAACCCGTGGACGAAATGGGACAATACCATTGACGACAATACACTAACCGCCTCCGGAGGTTATCGGAGTGGCCGAAATACGGTTTGCGAACGTTGTAAAAAAATATGGGACCGTCAAAGCGGTCGACGGAATCAGCTTTACAGCCAGGGACAAAGAATTTGTCGTGCTCGTCGGGCCTTCGGGATGCGGCAAGACGACTACGCTCAGGATGATTGCCGGGCTCGAACAGGCCGATGAGGGTGATATCTATGTGGGCGATCGCAGGGTGAACGATCTGCCTCCGAAGGACCGCAGTCTGGCAATGGTCTTTCAGGATTACGCGCTCTATCCGCACATGACGGTTTACAAGAATATGTCTTTCGGACTGAGACTGAAAAAGCATCCGAAAGAGGAGATCCATCGCAGGGTACTTGAAGCCGCGAGAATTCTCGGCATCGAAGATTTACTCGACAGACGGCCCAAGCAGCTTTCAGGCGGACAGAGGCAGCGTGTTGCGATGGGCAGGGCTATCGTGCGCAAACCGCAGGCCTTCCTTTTCGACGAACCGTTGAGCAACCTCGATGCAAAACTCCGTGTCCAGATGAGAAAGGAGTTGGCCAGACTCCACGAGCAGCTGGAGAATACGATCATATATGTGACCCACGACCAAATCGAAGCTATGACCCTCGCCGATCGTATCGTGATCATGGAAAAGGGCAGGATCATGCAGATCGGCAGCCCCATGGAGGTATTCAATCGCCCCAGGAATCAATTCGTTGCCGGTTTTATCGGAAGTCCCACGATGAATTTTCTCGAAGTCCAGGTACTGGAAGAAAACGGCGCGCTGGTATTGAAGAGTGAAGGTTTCCGATTTACCGTTCCTGAAAACCTGAGAGATCGATACATCAGGGCAAAAGACAGCAATGCGATCCTGGGAATTCGCCCTCAGCACATATATGACCCGAGCATCAAAGGGGACGTGAACGGGGCCCAGCCCCTGCGACTGACCGTCGAGATAATCGAGCCGGTCGGAGTGGAAGTCATCCTGTACGGCAGCTGCGGTCCTGCCCAACTGACCGCCTGCGTCGATCCCCAGACCCGTGCAGTCCCGCATCGGGAATGCGAGTTCATGGTCGATATGAACCAGGTTCATCTTTTCGATAAGAACACCGGAGAGGCCTATTAGGGTATCCGTGTTTGAACCTTTATGGACTAAATGCGCCCGTCTCAAAAAAGGAGGTGATATCAGCTAATTGTCCGGCAAAGGTTGCTTGGAAATTACTACGAAAAATAGAGGGGCACGCCAATGAAAAAACACGTTTTAAGTATCCTGATGGCCTTTATGGCTTTTTGCTTTATTGCACCTGCCTCCAATGCGGCGGGTGAAACCAAGACAATCCGCTTCTGGTCGGACCAGAGCGAACCCTGGCAGCAGAAAATAATCGCCGCGATGGTTCAGGATTTTGAATTGTCTCATCCCGGCGTGAAAGTGGAAGTCGAGTATATCGCGTTCAAGGACCGCCAGGCAAAGATGACCGCCGCCCTCGCCGCGCAGGATGTTCCCGAGGTGGCTCTTCTTTCGTCTCAGTACGCCACCAGCCTTCCGGCACAGGGGGCTCTCAAGAATCTCGACGGCCTCGTAAAGGACCTCGGAGGCCCTGAAGCATTCATGGGCGCTTCCCTCAGCCTTTCCAAATACAACGACCATTTCTACAGCCTGCCCTATGCCACCCTGCCCGTTGTGATGTGGTACAGGAAGGACCGCTTCGACGAAAACGGACTCAAGCCGCCGCAAACACTCGATGAATTCTATAAGGCCGCAAAGACCCTCTCTGAAAAGGGAAAAGGCAAATACTTCGCCCTGGGGACCCCGTTCGGCCGCGGCGAATACACGGATGAAGGCTTCAGTTCCCTTGCGCTGTGGCCTATGGGCGGATATGTCTTCAACGAGAAGATGGAGGTCGCCTTCAATTCTCCCGATACGATCAAGGCTCTGGAATTTTACAAGAGCCTGTATCCGCTTACACCTCCCGGAAGTGAAACCTGGGAGTATGCGGATACCATGAAATCCTTCGTGAGTGGAAGCTGCGCCATGACGCTCTATTACGGCCGCATCCTGAAGAACCTCGAAGAATACGCCCCGGACATCCTGGCCAAGACGGGCGCGTTCCTCCCGCCGAAGGGTAAATACCAGCGCGCGGTGAATCCGCCGCAGAGCATCGGCGTATTCGAAAAGGCCAAGTATCCGAACGAAGGCGTGGAATTCCTGAAGTTCTTCCTCACGAGCAAGCATTATGTCGATTTCCTCTGGACCACTCCGGGACATTCGGTTCCGACCCTCAAGACCCAGGTGGAGCCCTGGCGGCAGCAGGAGCTTCTGAAAAAATATCCGGAGATCCTGGATGTACTGCTGAAGGCGTGCGACGGCGAAATCGGTTTCAGCCCGACGAAGCCCCCCGGAAATCCGATTGCCAGCCCGTACTGGCAGCCCATAAGAGGCGCGCAGATTATTCCGGATGCCGTCCAGAAAGTAACGCTGAAGAACGAGAATCCGAAGGAAGTCGCCGACTGGGCGCAGAAGGAAATCCAGAAGACGATAGAGAAGTTCAAGATGTAGGTCCGAGTTCCGGAGATGGGACCAACGCCGGATGTCCGAAGCTAGAGCTTCCCAAATCCGGGGTTCCCAAGCCGGAGCTTAGGAACCAGCAGCGCAAGGCAGGACCGATGGGTGCAGCGAAGCGCAACCCATCGTTTCACAAGTGAGCTGTGAGCAATGTAGGGTGGGCACGGTTTTATCGTGCCCACCGTCCGGCCAATCGGAAGATTTCGACAAAGTTTTATCTCTGCCCATGAAGAAGTAGATCCAAGGAATGATCGCACCACAATGAGTCGCAACACGCTGGAATTTGAACAGAGCGAAAGAACTTTCGAAGACCGAAGTTCTCTGACTTACGAGCAGAGGGAGAGGCGTTTCGGCATCAAACTCCTCCTGCCGAGCCTGACCTTCGTGGGAATCCTGATTGTCCTGCCGATCGTTTACAACATCTATCTCAGCTTCAATTTCGTTTCGAGCTACGACCCGACTCACCCTAAGTTCGTCGGCCTGGAAAACTACATCGCACTGCTTCAAAACAGCGTTTTCTGGAACGATCTCTTCAACGGAATTGTCTACACATTCGGATCCGTTATCCTGCAATTGGCGCTCGGGCTTGCAATCGCTCTTTTCCTGAACCAGAATTTCTTCGGGCGGAACCTGCTCCGCGGAATCGTACTGCTTCCATACCTGATCCCGACCGTCTGCGCGGTCTTCATGGCAAGATGGATGCTCGACCCGGTTACGGGAATCGTCAATTCGGTCATTGCCCCCCTGGGCCTCTCGCCCAATTGGCTCGGCAAACCCCTGACAGCGATGATCTCGGCAGTTGCGGTCAATACGTGGCGTTTCTTCCCGTTCGTGGAAATCGCGCTTCTGGCGAGGCTCCAGACAATTTCGCCGTCGCTGTACGAAGCAGCCGAACTCGACGGGGCAAACGCATTCCAGAAATTCTATCACATAACGCTTCCCGAACTGTCTTCGGTTATGTTTGTCGTGGCTTTGCTGCGTACGATCTGGAGCTTCAATGATTTTCAGCTGATCTATATCCTCACGGGCGGAGGACCGATGAATGCAACGGAAACCCTCCCGCTCCTGGCGTACAGGGAGGCCTTCGACAACAACAACATCGGCATGGGATGCACCGTGGCCATGTTCATGACGTTTATTCTCATCCTGACGTTCGGGATTTATTACAAGATATTCAAACCCTTAAGAGAAACGCATTAGGTTCGGGACCGTGAAGAAGCAGCTGTTTGCAATCGCGAAATACACTACGGCAATCTTGATCGCCGCCTTCATCCTGGCGCCGATCCTGTGGACGCTTCTCTGTTCCCTGAAACCGAATTCGGAGATCCTCAGGTATCCCCCGACCGTTTTCCCCGAAAAAATTATCTTCTCGCACTACAGCGATTTGCTGAAGGATACCTATTTCCCGGATTATTTTCTGAACAGCCTTTTTGTCGCCCTGGTGTCTACTCCGCTGACCCTGCTGATCGCAACTCCCGGCGCATACAGCCTGACCCGGTTCAGGTTCCGCGGCAGGGACAGTTTTGCGATGTTCCTGCTCTTTTCGTACATGGTGCCCCTGCTCCTGCTCGGCCTCCCGATGTTCATGCTGATGAGCCTTTTCCATCTGCTTAACACCAGGATAAGTCTGATCGTCTCCTACGTTGCATTTTGTCTTCCGTTTTGCATGTGGATGCTTCGTTCTTTTTTCCTGAGCATCCCGAAGTCTCTGGAAGAAGCGGCCATGGTGGACGGCGCAAGCCGAGGACAGGCTCTGATGAAGATCGTCATGCCTCTGGCAATGCCGGGGTTGATTTCATGCGGAATATTCACTTTCGTTCTGGTGTGGAACGAATACACCCTGGCACTGCTGTTTATCAGGTCGGAGAGTCTGAAGACGCTCCCGCTGGGAATGGTTGCCTTCATGGGCAGGGTAGCATCCCAGTGGGGATACCTTCTTCCGGCCATCATACTCATGGTCGCCCCCCTTCTCGCGGTCTTCATGTTCATTCAGAGGGCCCTGGTCAGGGGATTTCTTGCAGGCGCAACCAAAGGTTAATCGCCCGGCTCGCCCCGCGATGGGGCCAAGCATAGTAACAGGATGAAAACCGAGAAAGGACATGTAGATGGAAGACAATGTAATGAAAGAATTGGATGAGGCCATCAAGACTTACGATGTCGAGGCAGCCGAGCGCAGTGCACGGAAAGCCCTGGAGCTGAAGATGGACCCTTTCGAGGTGATCGTAAAGGGTCTCACGCCCGCAATCGAAGAAGTCGGGAGGCTGTTTGAAAGCGGCGAGATTTTCCTGCCGCACCTCGTAACGGCCGGAGATGCGATGCTCGCAGCGGTGGATATCCTGAAGAAGGATATGACATCCGAAGAACTCGCCTCCAGCAGACGTGGCCAGATAGTAATCGGGACGGTCAAGGGCGATGTGCACAACATCGGCAAGAACATCGTCGGAATCATGCTGACCGCCGCCGGCTACAACGTGATCGACCTGGGGATCGACGTCGATCCTTCCAAATTTGTGGAAGAGGCTGCACGAAACAAAGCCGACATCATCGCGGTATCGGCACTCATGACCTTTACCGCCCAGAACATGCGGATGGTCACGGAATACCTCGAAATGGAAGGAATGCGGGACAAGTTCAAGGTAATCTTCGGCGGCGGGCCTCTCAATGCGGCATGGGCCAGAGAGATGGGAGCCGACGCCTATGCGCCGGACGCCCATAAGACCGTCGCGGTCGTCAATGAATTGCTGGGGAATTAAACGGACATAAAGACCTTCCGAAAGGAGGCTCCCCCGAAGGCCCCGGAGCGCCAAAAACTCACTTTACCTGACGGGGAAAAAGAGGAAATTATGGGACAGAACGATTTCATCTATTTGAGCCAGGAAGACGTCCTCGCCACCGATCTACCCATGACGCGCGTGCTCGACATAATAGAATCCGTTTTGGCGATGCACGATGCCGGAACAGTCAATCTTCCATCTAAAGTAATCCTGGACCTGGGGGAACGGGAACGGGGCAGAATCAACGCCATGCCCGCCTACCTCGGAGGTGATTTTGAAATCTGCGGAATGAAGTGGATCGCGGGTTTCCCTAAAAACCCGGTCAAGTACGGCATTCCCCGGGCACACGCACTGACGATTCTTAACGATGCGGAAACGGGTGTTCCCCTCGCAGTCATGGACGGGACCTTCATCAGCGCGATGCGAACGGGCGCAGTGACGGGCGTCGGAGCAAAATACCTCGCGAATCCGGATTCCGAAGTCGTCGGCATTATCGGCAACGGAGTTCAGGCAAAGACCCAGATAATGGCCCTCAAGGCAGCTCTTCCATCCCTGAAGCTGCTCAAAGGCTATGACCTCCGAAGGGAGACATCCGAGAGCTTCCTCAAATGGGCATCCGAGAAACTCGGCCTGCAGACCGAAGTCGCCGAAACCCCGCGGCAGGCCGTCGAAGGCTCGGACGTCATCGTAACCGTAACGGTTGCGGATGAGCCCATCGTGAAAGATGCCTGGCTCAAGAAGGGAAGCTTCTTCACCCACGTCGGATCCTACCAGGAAGAAGAAGAACTGGTCGTCTACAATTCCGACAAGATCGTCGTGGATCTCTGGGAAGAGGTGCTTCACCGGGGAACTCCGCTTCTGGCCCGGCTCTTCAAGGCAGGCAAGATCTCCGAGGACAAAATCTACGCCAATATCGGCGCGATAGTCCGGGGCACGAAGAAGGGGCGCGAAACCAGAGACGAGAGAATATTCTACTCTCCCCTGGGACTCGGCAGCGAAGACATCGGAGTTGCGAGCCTGGTCTATAAAGAGGCGAAAGCTAAAGGGCTCGGCGTTGCCCTCAAACTCTGGGATACATCCTGGTCATAGCGGAAGGAGATATTAGGGCATGCTCAAAGGAGGAATGGTCAAGATACTCTCCGAAGGCGACATGGAGCAGATTCACCAAAGTGCTCTGTCTATTCTCTGGCGCATCGGGATAGAAGTCCGGGAAGAGCAGGCTTTTCAAATTCTGCAGAAAGCCGGATGCCCCACCAACGGGTTGAGGGTTCGCATTCCGGCCCACCTGGTCGAGGAAGCAATTCGACTCGCCCCCAAATCGTTCACGCTGTATGGAAGGGACCCCGAGCTGAAGTATCCCCTCGAGGATCGCCGGGTCTTCTATGAACCGATGATCGGGCGGCTGAATATTCTGGATCTCGAAACCGGAAAGCGGCGGCGCACCACACTCCAGGACGTCTGCGACCTTATCCGCGTTGCCGATAGCCTGGAGCATTACACTCTGCTGCACAGCGGAGCGATCATGCCGCACATTGAAGGAGTGCCGGATCCGGTATCGCACGTGCACGGCTACCTTGCCAGCGTGAAGAACTCGTCCAAGGTCATCAAGGGCGTCGTTCGAGGCAAGGAGAAGGCAAAAGACTGTATCCGCATGGCGGCCATAATTGCCGGCGGGGAGGAGAACCTCAGGCGTAAACCCAACATGTTCACCACCTGCAACGTGATCTCCCCCCTCACCTTTGCGCCGGAACAGACCCAGGGGCTGATCGAATACGCAAAGATGGGCCTGCCCGTCGATATCGCCTCGGAACCCCAGTGCGGCGCAACGTCTCCGGCGACCCTCGCCGGAACCATTGCCCTGCAGACGGCGGAAATCCTCGGGATGAACGTTGTCGCGCAACTGGTCAATCCGGGAACTCCCGTCCTGATGGGAACCGTCGCGGCCGCAATGGATATGCGCAACGGCACCATCGCCCTGGGAGGCGTCGAAGCCGGGATGATGAACGTCGCGCACGCGCAGATGGCACAGTTCTACCAGATCCCGAGCAGGGGCACCGGCAGTAATACCGAGTCGAAAGCGCTCGATATGCAGGCTGGGATCGAAAAGACCATGACCCTGATGATGCCGGCGCTGGCGGGCATCAACATGATCTTCTACCCCGGCACCATGGACCACGCGCTGACCGTCAGCCTGGAAAGCCTGGTGATCGACCACGAAATCTGCGGCATGATTCACCGCACGCTGCAGGGAGTAACCGTCAACGACGCCACTATCGGTGTGGATGTTATCGAAAAGGTCGGCCCGGGCGGACATTACCTGAGCCAACCTCACACGCTGAAGAATTTTCAGAAGGAACATTTCATCCCGAAGCTTTGCGATCGCGATTCGCATGAGTCCTGGATAGACAAGGGACGACCGAGCATGATCGATACGGCGAAAGCCAGGGTGAAAAAGATTCTGAAAGAGCATCAGCCCAAACCTCTCGACCCGGCGGTGGAAAAAGAACTTCTGGCCGTGATCGCAGACGCCGAGAAAAGAGAGGGCGTTTAGAAGATAAAAAAACCAAAGGGAAAAAGCGCGGGGGAATGATTCCCCCGCCCCCCCAGGATTCGGCCTCACGCGCAAGCGTGCGGCCGATCGCTCGGCGCCAAAAGTAAGCCGTGAAGCGGCGCAGGGGGTGTGGGGGCCGCAGGTCCCCACGCTTTTGAAGTTTGAGAGTAGTTGTGCCTTCCCCCGCATCTCCCAGTTCCCTGCCTTCCAGGAGGAGAACATGATCGCAAACGACGAAATATCCCGTTCCATGACCGTCAAACTGGAAGACCTTTTCCAGGAACTCCCCTCCCCTCAACCCTTTGTTGCAGGCATCCGCAGAGCACCTAAAAGAGACTTCAAGCTGAGCCGGACGGACACCGAGCTCGCGCTCAAGAACGCTCTCCGGTATGTGCCCGAAAAGTGGCATTCGGTGCTCGCGCCCGAATTCCTGGACGAACTTTTTACAACCGGCCGGATCTATGCCTACCGGTTCAGACCCGAGGGGCACATCAAGGGAAGGCCGATCGAGCAGTACAAGGGAAACTGCATTGAGGGCAAAGCCTTCCAGGTTATGATCGACAACAACCTCGATTTCGACGTGGCGCTCTACCCTTACGAACTGGTCACCTACGGCGAAACGGGCCAGGTCTGCCAGAACTGGATGCAGTACAGGCTCATCAAGAGATACCTCGAACTTCTGACCGACCGGCAGACCCTGGTGCTTCACTCCGGGCACCCGCTCGGTCTTTTCGAATCGGGACCGGAAGCTCCCCGAGCCGTAATCGCGAATGCCATCATGGTCGGACTCTTCGACAACCAGGAAGACTGGCATAGAGCCGCCGCAATCGGAGTGGCCAATTACGGTCAGATGACCGCCGGCGGCTGGATGTACATCGGTCCGCAGGGAATCGTGCACGGGACGTACAACACCATTTTGAACGCCTCCCGCCTGAAACTCGGCCATGAAGCAACCGACATGAGCGGGGTCCTGTTCGTTTCTTCGGGACTCGGGGGAATGAGCGGCGCGCAGGGCAAGTCGGCCGAAATCGCCAACGGAGTCGGGCTGATAGCGGAAGTGGACTCCTCCCGGATAAAGACCCGTTTTGACCAGGGTTGGGTGCGAACGGTCGTCGAGGACCCCGGTGAGGCTTTCAAAATCGCGGCCGGATTTATGGAGCGCAGGGAGCCCGCTTCCATCGCTTTCCACGGGAACATCGTCGATCTTCTCGCGTACGCGGTCGAACACGATATCAGGATCGATCTCCTTTCCGATCAGACATCCTGCCACGTTGCCTATGACGGCGGCTACTGCCCGCAGGGTTTGTCATTCGAGCAGCGGACGGAACTGCTAAGGAACGAGCCGGCCCGCTTCAGACAGCTCGTGGACCGCTCGCTCCGGAAACATTATGAACTCATCGAGGTATTGGTCGGACGGGGCACTTACTTTTTCGATTACGGAAACAGCTTTCTCAAGGCTCTTTACGATGCGGGCATAAAGGAGATCTGCAGGAACGGCGAAAATCCGAGAGACGGATTCGTCCTGCCCTCTTACGTGGAAGACATAATGGGTCCGCTCCTTTTTGACTACGGATACGGCCCCTTCCGTTGGGTGTGCCTGAGCGGCAAACCGGAAGATCTCGAAAAGACCGACCGGGCGGCAATGTCCTGCATCGACCCCGACCGCCGATTTCAGGACCGGGACAATTACCTGTGGGTGAAAAACGCCGGGGCGAACAAACTTGTCGTCGGCACCCAGGCGAGAATTCTCTACCAGGATGCCCTTGGCCGCATGAACATAGCTCTCAGGTTCAACCAACTGGTCCGGGAAGGCGAAATCGGACCGGTCATGATCGGCCGCGATCATCATGACGCGGGCGGCACGGATTCTCCCTTCAGGGAAACGGCAAACATCAAGGACGGCAGCAACATCATGGCGGACATGGCCATACAGTGCTTTGCCGGAAACGCCGCGAGAGGAATGAGCCTCGTCGCCCTGCACAACGGAGGCGGCGTTGGGATCGGTAATGCCATAAACGGCGGTTTTGGCCTGGTCCTCGATGGAAGCGAACGCGTCGATAATGTCATCCGAAAAGCCATTCCCTGGGATGTAATGGGCGGAGTCGCCAGAAGGGCCTGGGCCAGGAACGAAAATTCCATCCGCACGGCCATGGACTACAACCGCGCCAGATCAGGAACAGACCACATCACCCTGCCCTACCGGGCGGATGAAGAAATGGTTGGCGAGTTGGTACGGAAGGCGTTTGAGCGGTGAACAGTCTACAGTGACTGTGACAGTGACCGGTGAACAGTGAGCAGTGAACTGACAAATGCGCGCCTCCGGACAGGGCTGTAACATGACAAAACCAAGCGACGGACGAGACAGGGTGGGTGCAGCTTTATCGTCAATGCTGTTGCTTTAATGACCTCGTCTCGGTATGCTAAGTATTTTTGACAGCACGTACCGGATACTATCCGGCCTACCGGGGCGGGTTCCCAAGGCGGACCTTGGTAACCCGCGACGTATTTCCTTTTTCGGCAGAGCCCCCAATCCCGTCATCCCGGCAGTGCTTATGAGCCGGGACCCAGGGTTTTTAAGGTCTTGAATTCGCGGTTGATCCGCCCAGGGAGCCTCGGTTATGGAGCGGTTTCCAGACCGCGCCATTTTCACCGCCGGCACGGTCAGGAAACCGTGCCTCAACATAACGGGAATGGAAGTAGCGTTCTCGTTTGAACCGCGTCCGAAGAGGCGGCAGCAGGCTGCATTCCGGCTCATGAACACCCCCGGAATGACGATATTGGTAATTCCGTCGTAAGCATTTGTTACATCTGGTCCGCCCCCCCAATCGGAGCACATGGATAAATGAAACCCACCGGCAACCTCATTATCAAGAACGCATCGGAACTGGTCACCTGCAGCGGGTTTGAGGCAAAGCACGGGACCGGGATGCGGGACCTTCACGTAATCCCGAACGGTTCCGTTGTGATCCGTGACGGCATCATCACCGCCGTGGGCCCGACGGAGGAAATTTTAAAAGGCACCGATACCGCCGATTTCAATATCCTGGATGCCTCCGACCGCGCGGTCCTGCCGGGCTTTGTCGATTCCCACACGCATTTCGTTTTCGGCGGGTACAGGGCCGAGGAATTCTCTTGGAGGCTGCAGGGCCAAAGCTACATGGAAATCATGCAGCGCGGCGGAGGAATTGCAAGTACGGTTCGGGCAACGCGTACCGCCTCAAGAGAGGAACTTTTCCAATCCGGCCTCAGGCGCCTGCATTCCCTGCTTTCTTTTGGCGTGACGACGGTTGAGGGCAAAAGCGGCTACGGACTCGACCTCGAAACGGAAATTAAACAGCTCGAAGTCATGGCTGAACTCGACGCAACCCATCCCGTCGATGTGGTCCGGACATATCTCGGGGCGCATGCAATCCCTGCGGAATATGCCGGAAATGGTGATGCGTACGTCGACTTTATGATCGGGGAAGTCCTCCCCAAGATCGCCGGCAGGAAACTCGCCGAGTTTTGCGATATCTTCTGTGAGAAGGGCGTATTCTCTCTGGAACAGTCGCGGAGACTCCTGACGGAAGCCCGAAAGTCAGGCCTCAAATTGAAGATGCATGCGGATGAAATCGTACAATTAGGCGGTGCCGAACTTGCGGCGGAACTGGGAGCGGTGTCCGCGGACCACCTGCTGCATGCTTCCGATGAGGGCATTCGCGGAATGGCCCAAACCGGGGTAATCGCGACCTTGCTCCCGGCTACGGCGTTCAGTCTAAAAGAACCCTATGCGCGCGGGCGATTCATGATCGACAGCGGATGCGCCGTGGCTCTGGCTTCTGACCTGAATCCGGGAAGCTGCTTTTCGGAATCGATCCCATTGATCGTCGCACTGGCTGCACTCTATATGAAGCTCTCGCCGGAAGAAGCCGTCACGGCCATCACGATCAACGGGGCAGCCGCGGTCGGACGCGCCGATTCGATCGGAAGCATCGATGTCGGCAAGAAGGGGGACCTCGTAGTCCTCGAATATCCTTCCTACAGGTTCATTCCCTACCACATCGGGGTCAGTACGGTGGAAAAGGTGATCAAAGGCGGTAGAATCGCGTTTGATAAGGATGTATTTCGGAGGAGGGATTTTTGAAGGAGGGATCGTCCTGTTCCATGGCTTGCGGCAGATCATGCCGCCTGCCTTCAAATGCATGGTGAGCGATCGCAAACATCCCCACCATGCAAGCCCTCAACACTACCAAGTCTTTCTCAGTTCACAGTTCAGCGCTCACTGTTCACTGCTTTCCTGAAGCTTCTCCGCCGCTTTGCGGTTGAGTTCGGCCGCCCATTGCCTCAAGTTCGTCGCCTCAGCCATGAATCCGTTCAGCTCCATCCTCGTGGCCTGGGTCTCGAGAAACTCGGTAAACTCACTTACGCTCGAGTAGGAATACCCACCATTCAAATCGATACCCCCGTTGCCCTTCTTCACCGGCATAGGTTACCCCTGCTGGAAGTCACTGCCTGACTGTTCAGCGTTCCCCGTTTTCTCAGATGATAAGGAGTAGCCGCACGTGAACGCAAATGACTTTAAATCATCTATTCGATAACCGGAAGTTATGCGGGGATGACAATCCATCGTTTTTCGGAACCTCAGGAAAGATCGCCCGGAGAGGCATAAGTGGGCGTAGGATGGGTGACAACCCATCGCTTTTCGTAAGGCCTTGGAATGATTGTCCGAAAGGGCACAGGTCGGTGCATGGAAACACTGGAAAGTCGCCATACGGAAAAAGAAGTCGTATCCGACAGCCCGTGAGCTTCCCGGCGACTGAGAGGAGAACGAAACTCAAAACGATGGGTTCCCGCTCCGCTCTCACCCATCCGGACCCTTCCGATTGGTGCCCGTCTCTCAATAATAGGGCGTGGCGCCGCTGGCCCTTAAGATGCCCACGGTTCCTAATCGTGGCCGGCGTTCTTCCGATAGACGACCGGTGGGCACGATAAAACTTTACCCCGCTCCGCTCCCCCACCCTACACGACTCGCCGCTTGCTTTATTCGAAGTTTCCCAAGAACTGAAGAACTCAGGATGTCCCCAACCGCGCGAGATCCCGGTTGCCGTTGTTGAAATTACGCGCATTGAAGCGCTCCTGCAGCTTGGGGAAAAGAGCGAGGTCCGTGTGAGGCAGAAAAAGAGCGGCGATGTAGTTCTGCATGTAGGACGGCGTCTCCGAAAGTTCGAAGTTCGTCATCCTCTTCATCGTATCGACGACATCCTTTCTGATGCGGTTTGTCAGGGAAGACATCCGCGCTCCCAGAAGCGAGCCGTTCCCGATATATGTGATCTTGTCGGGGTCCATTTCGGGAAGCAGGCCTATGACCATGGCTTTTTCAACGTCCACATGGCTTCCGAACCCGCCTGCGAGGACGATCCGGTCCAGGTCGGAAATCTTCAGTCCGACTTCTTCGAGTAGAGTCTGGCAACCGCTGTAAATGGCGCCCTTGGCCCTGATCAGGTTCTCGATGTCGATCTCTGTAATGACGATGTCTCTGTCGATCCGCGTTTCATTTCTCCAGGCCAGAACGTATTCGTAGTAGCCGTCTTTTCGGCGAATGCGCTTTGACTTGAGCGAGGGGTCGAATTTCCCGAGATTATCGATTATTCCGGCTTCGAAAAGATTCGCCACGATATTGATGAGTCCGGAACCGCAAATCCCCCGCGGTCTTTCATTGCCGACGGTAAGAATCATCGGCTCCAAAGTGCGCGGATCGATGGAAAAGTCCGTAATCGCGCCCTTGTCGGCGCGCATGCCGAATTGAATACCTCCGCCTTCGAAGGCCGGACCGGCAGAACATGCGGCACAGGTCAGCCAGTCCCTGTTGCCTATAACGATCTCCGCGTTAGTACCGATGTCTATAAAAAGCGAGAGCCGCCTGGAGAGATAAATGCCGGAGCCCATTATGCCCGCGACAATATCGCCTCCCACAAAACTCGAAATGTTCGGGTAAACCAGTGCCGTTACGTGGTCAGGAAGATTTATCCCCAGGAAAGCCGCCCGGATCGGAGGATAAAGAGTAGAAGCCGGAACATACGGAGAACGCCTGATATACCTCGGGTCGATTTTCAGCAGGATCTGCGTGAGGGTGGTATTTCCCGCAAGCGTTATTGACGATACTTCCTCGCAATTTACCGCCGAATCCGAGATGATCTTGTCTATCACCTTGTTGATGGTCTGCAGAAGTACCTCGTGCAACTTATCGAGTCCGCCCGGCCGTTCGGCAAACATGATTCGCGTTATGATGTCTTCGCCGTAGCTGATCTGGGCGTTGAAATCGCCGTATTCCGCCAGGACGTTGCCCGTGATGAGATCTATCAGCTGTCCGTAAATCGTAGTGGTACCGATGTCTACCGCGATTGCATAGTTCCTGTCAGTCGTGTCGCCGGGTTCGATATTGCTGATGAGGGTCTTCCCCACTTCCGACACGGGCCTGGTCAGGGAGGCAGTCACCTTGAACCCGGATTTTCTCAGAATATCCGGTATCTTTCTTATCATCGGGAGTTCCGCCACGAGGCGGTGTTCACCGAATTGTGTCTTCAGAAATCCGATCAAACGGCTCGTATCGGCCAGATTGTCCCCGGCCGTGGGTTCGGGTATCTCGAGATATCTCTTCTCAACAGGCGGGATAAACAGGCCACGGCTCTTCAGGTATTCGAGGTTCATCTGCTGAACCCGGGCGGTCCGACGGGGCGAGCGATATTTGTTCAAAATACCCGCATCGACCTCGGATTCGACGGGAATGCGAACGTCCACGTCGCCTTTTATCCGGCAGAGGCAGGCAAGCCGAATATTCCTGTCCAGGTCTTCTCTGCTCAACCTTTCGGAAACGCCGCACTCAATCTGTCCTTTTTCAACTATTATCCGGCACTTGCCGCACTGCCCCGCACCTCCGCAGGATGCATTCACATGAATGCCCGCTTCCATGGCGACATTCAGGACGGTCTCCCCGTCGGGAACAGATATTTCCGTGCCATAGGGCGAAAACCGGACTTTGTGTTTTTTCATTTAGACCTTCCCTAACCAAATTCAGGCGTATTCTTATGAGTTTATTAAGTTTATCAAACCCAAATCACTTAACAAAACGAATTCATATTTCGAATTGCCGTTCTTCTCGAGAAGGATGCAGGGAGTGTTTTGAAACGATTGCTTTCAGAACTTGTGCTATACTCCGCATTCTTTCCGGTTCGGGTCGCTTTACTTGCAAATGATACGAGCGAAAGAGGGAGAATCAATGAGGCCTCAAGAACTTAGAATCAAAAACTTTGCGGGGATAAGAGAAGCTACTGTTCGCTTCGATGATGCTGCAGGCATGCAGATTGAATCAGACGGCAACTTCCCTGAGGATGGTCGGGCCAAAGAACTGATTCTGCAAGCACTCGACTGGGTGCTTTTCTGGAATGCCGCGGACGGAACCGGCGAGAAGGATTGCTCGGTTATATTCGAATTCGACAACTACGGCGTCCATCGCAAGTGCGGGAAAGAACCTTCCGAAGACTCGTTGAGGCTCTTTAAATACGCATCGGGGCTCTTCTGCTGTGCCACAACAGTCAAGGAACTGACCGCGGAATCGATCGAAGAAACTCGGAAAAAGATCGTCGAGGCGATTGGATTTTCGGATGTGTCGCCTCTGCGGGATTACGTTCGCTGACCTTTTATAGGCTCCAACATGAGTGAACACTGAGCGCGGCAGGGCGGGGGAACGGAGCGGGGTAAGCTTTACCGTGCCCACCGTCAGGCCTGCCGGGACGGGGTTCCCAAGGCGGACCTTGGGAATCAGCGGACGTATATTAAACAGAACATTGACGGAAGATAAGGTTATGGAATTCGCAATTGTCACGGGCGCAGGATCCGGAATAGGCCGAGCCCTCGCAATCGAACTAAGCAGGACATCCATCCCCGTTATAGCCGTGGGGCGCCGCACGTCCCCTCTGCAGGAAACGGCGAGCCTGGCGCAAGGGACGGTTCGGGTCGTTTCGGCCGATATCGGCAAGGTCGAAGACTACCTCAAAATCTCTTCCGAAATCACACGCGGAGTAAGCATAAAGTACCTGATCCACACGGCCGGCACATGCCCCGTCGAATCCACTTTGGACATCACGCCCGAATCCTGGAACCGAACGATGGCGACAAACCTGAACGGTCGGCTTTTCCTGACCCTTCACCTGCTCCCCCGGATGGAGAGCGGCAGCCGCATTTTATTCGTCGGTTCGAACTCGGCCACCACACCCCGTAAAGGCTGCGCGGCGTACTGCGCGTCCAAAGCGGCGTCCCACATGCTCCAGGAATGCCTCAAGCTGGAACTTGCGGATAAAGGAATTCTGGTGGGCAGCGCAATCCCGAGTCCGGTTCACACGCCTCTGCTCGACGCGCAAATGGATGCCGATCCTACACTCTTCCCGGACGGTGAGGAATATCGGAAGCTGCTGCAGGAGGGAAGGTTGATTCAGCCGAAAACGGTCGCGAAGTTCTACCGCTGGCTTCTGACGGACGTAGCCGCGAAGGATTACACGGCATCCGAGTGGAACATCCAGGACGATTCGCACCACCGGTACTGGCTCGGTGGCGAAAGTATCTTCCAACCTAAGCAAAAAATATAACCAAAAGAGCCCCAAACCGGGACGGCGGTAGGATGGGTGACAACCCATCGTTTTTTGGAGCGTAAGAGAATGATTGGCCGGAGAGGTTATAAGTCAGTGCAGGGAAGCACGGAGTTGCCTTACGGAAAAAGGAATCGCATTCGATAGCCCCTGAGCTTCCCGGCGACCGAGAGGGGAAAGAACCTCAAAAAACGATGGGTTCCCGCTCCGCTCCCACCCATCCTACGCCCTAGGCCCCAAGACCGAAAATGGCGCGGTGGGAAACCCGCGCCATAACAGGCATTGAATCGATTCATTCGAGAATACGGCCAACTCAGGCCGGCTACCTTAATCGTACTCTAAAACAACTCCATCACGGTCTTCACAACCGAATCCACACTCGGAATATAAAATTTCTCAAGCGGCGGACTGAACGGAACCGGGATGTCCGGTCCTGTTACTCTTTTGAACGGCGCTTTCAGGCTCCCGAAAGCTTCTTCTGCAACAATGGCCGAAATCTCACCGGCGAATCCGCCCGTTCGGGTGGCTTCGTGAAGCACGACCAGCCTGCCCGTCTTGCGCACCGACTTCAGGACAGTTTCTTTGTCCAGCGGAGCGAGCGTCCGCAGATCGACCACCTCTGCGTCGATGCCTTTTTCGGCAAGCGCTCCCGCTGCCCCAAAAGCAACTCCGAGCATCTTGGACCAGGTTACGATCGTAACGTCCGACCCGCTTTTCTTGACGTCTGCCGGGCCGATCGGTGTGAGGTATTCTTCTTCCGGAACGGGTCCCGGTACAAAGTAGAGGGCCATGTCCTCGATAAATATGACAGGGTTCGGGTCCCTGATTGCCGACTTGAGAAGGCCTTTTGCGTCCGCCGGGCTTCCCGGCATGACAACCTTCAACCCCGGGCAATGGGCAACCCACGCTTCGAGATTATGCGAATGCTGGCATCCGGCCATGAACCCTGCCCCGCTTTTCATCCGAACTACCATGGGAAAGCTGGATTTTCCACCGGAAAGATAGCGAAGCTTCGCCGCATGGTTCACTATCATGTCGGAAGCTATGGTGAAAAAGGGGTTGAACATGATCTCCACCACCGGCTTCAATCCCATTACCGAAGCCCCCACTGCCAGTCCCGCAATCGCCGCTTCCGAAACGGGCGTGTCCTTGACACGCGATGGGCCGAAATCCTCTAAGAGTCCGAAAGTCGGGAGAACCGGAGCCGCATGAATTCCCGTTCCGACCCCTTCACCGGCGATGAACACATCGGGGTCGCGCGTCATTTCTTCTCTCAGGGCCTGATTGATTGCCTGCCCCATTGTAAGCTGCTGCATATCATCTCCTTACCGGGCAAGATTTCACGCTATGCATAAACATCCTGGAGGGCTTCCTCCGGATCGGGCCACGGGCTCTTTTCCGCAAACAGGACCGCCTCATCGACTATCCTCTTTGCTTCCGCCTGCATCGATTCCAACTCCCGCTCCGAAGCGATCCCGCCGTCGAGCAATTCGCGACTCAACCGAGGAATGGGGCATTTGGCCTTCCACTGCTCGATTTCGTCTTTCGGCTGGTAGAGCTGGTGATCGAGTTCTCCATGGCCGCGGCAGCGGTAGGTCTTGCACTCGATGAGGGTCGGCCCCTGCCCTGCGGCGGCTCTTTCCCGCGCACGGAGGGCTGCCTGGTAGATCGCCGGAGCGTCGTTTCCGTCCACAATCTCTCCGGGCATTGCATAGCCTGCCGCCCGGTCGGCAATGTTCGGCACCTTCGTATGTTCTTCGAACCGCTGTGCACCGGCGTAGACGTTATTCTCGCAGATGAAAACGACGGGCAGGTCCCATAGGCTTGCAAGGTTGAGGGCTTCATGGAACGAGCCCTCGTCTGCCGCGCCGTTTCCGAAGAAACATACGGATATGCTTGAAAATCCCCGGTATTTCTGCGCAAAGGCTGTCCCAACCGCAATCGGAAGCCCGCCGCCGACAACCGTGGTCGTGCAGAGAGCGTTCACCTCGGGGACCGCGATGTGGAGGGTCCCGCTCTTGCCCTTGTTAGAGCCGGTGCGCTTCCCGAAGCACTCGGCCAGGACTTCGCGGGGGTCTGCCCCTTTTGCAAGCAGGTGACTATGGCTTCTGTGATTGGAAATGATGACGTCTTCCGGATCCAGCGCGGCGCACACACCGGATCCGACCGCTTCCTGGCCGGTGGCCAGAATCATCATTCCCGGAATCTTGCCCTCGATTTGGCACAACTCCGTCAATTTCTCCTCGAATGCGCGAGCGAGAAGCATCGTGCGGAGCATCTCCAACAGCTTTTCTTTCGACGGCTGCATAGATCTCCTATCGGAAATGTGGGTAATATCAAGACAGAATTATACGCGAGGATGAACCATCAGGGAACGTCCCATCCGCCTCCCAAAGCCTTGTAAAGAGAGACCAGATTGGTCGAGACCTGCTGACTGCTGAGAGCAAGCTGTTCCTGAGTCTGGTAAAGCGAACGCTGGCTGTCGAGCACACGGAGGAAATCGACCAGGCCCTTCGAATAGAGTTCGCTGGAAATGTCGTAGGCCCGCTGGTTGGACCGGACCGCGGATTCCAGGGAATCTCTCCTCACCTGTTCCTTCGAATAGGCAATCAGAGAACTCTCCACGTCCTGCACAGCGGTGAGAATCGTCTTTTCATATGTCGCCAATGCCTGCTCCGTCCGGGCCTTCTGGACTTCTATGTTGGCCCGGGTGCTGCCTGCATTGAAAATGTTCCAATTGAAACTCGGGCCGAAACTCCAAAAGGAACTCGATGATTTGGCGATATCTGCGAGGCTCATACTGGCCTGGCCTATGTTGCCCGTGAGGTTGAAACGGGGGTACAGGTCCGCGGTTGCAACCCCGATTCTGGCCGTTGCTGCGGCAAGCTGCCGTTCCGCGCGCCGAATGTCCGGTCTGCGGCGCAGAAGATCGGACGGAAGTCCGACGGGCACTTCCGGAGGAATTCCCGGAATTGGCGCTTCCTTCAAAAGCTGATCGACCAGCGGCTCGGGAGTCGTTCCCAGAAGTGTGGCGAGCTGATAGATGGACTGTTTGATCGTGGTTTCGATAACCGGCACCTGGGCTTCCGTATTGGCAAGCTGTGCCTGCGCCTGAGAAACGTCCAGGTCGCTGCTCAGTCCGGCCTGGAAGCGCTCCTGCGTCAACTGGACCGTTTGTCGCTGCGCTTCTATGTTCTTATTTGCGATATCGAGCCGGAGCTGCGCGCCGCGCAGCGTGAGATAATTGACCGATACCTCGGAAAGAAGAGTGACCAGGACATCGCGGTAGTTCTCTTCCGATGCGGAAAGATCCGCAGTTGCGGCCTCAACCGTTCTTCTTACCCGTCCGAAGACGTCCAGTTCCCAACTGGCATCGAAGCCGCCCTGGTAGAGGTCGGCACCGCCGGAGAAGGTGCCTCCATGGATCGGCCCGGAAGCCCCGGGTGCATTGGCGCTCCCCCGTTCACGCTGGTACTGGCCGCTTGTATTTACGGTCGGAAAGAGCCCTGAAGCCGCTATAACTCGCTGTCCCCGCGCCTCCAGGATCCTGGCGTTCGCCAGTTTGAGATCCTTATTCGCCGATACTCCCTGCCCGATAAGCCGGTTCAGAATCTGGTCGTTAAATAGTGTCCACCAGTGGCCCATGTCCGCCGATTGCACGACTGCAACGCTAGGAGAAGTCTCAACCCACTTCGGGGGCATTTCGTCTTTTGGTTTTTTATAATCCGGGCCGACCATGCACCCGCTGAAAACAAAACAGGCAAGAGCAACCGAAAGCGACTTTCCGAAAGGGACACTACTATTCATAAACAGCTCCAAATCAGTTTTTCAGTGCCGAGGGCTTTTCAATCAGAGAGTCTCTGTGTATATGACTCAGCGCGGGGATTTGTCAAATCATATCGACAAGTAGTCTGACGCGGGTATTGTTGTCGGGGCGCAGGGAACTCAAGGGTCCGCGGAGTGCAGCACCCCGTTAAGAGACGAGGTACACAAGCTATAACTTTTTGGCGTAAGTATTGACTTCCGGAAGGTCATCTTCCGGCCGGCCCGCAACTTCTCACCGGCAGTGCGATTATGAAAGTCGATCCCTCTCCCGGGACGCTTTTGGCAGTTATGCTTCCGCAGTGTCGTTCGATAATCTTGCGAACTATGGCAAGGCCCATGCCCGTTCCCTCATATTTACTGCTCCGGCCGTGCAGACGCTGGAATGGGGTGAATATTTTCGAAAGATATTGCTCTTCGAATCCGATCCCGTTGTCCTCCACTGCAACTTTGCACATTTTCTCATCCTGGTGGAGAGTATACACCTTCACTACCGGAGGGACATTGTCCCTGTGAAATTTCAGCGCGTTGGCGATCAGGTTCTGGAAAAGCTGTCGTACCTGGCTCGTATCGGCCTGGATCACCGGCAAGTCTGAAATTTCAACCCTTCCCCCGGTTCTCCGAATCAGGGAATCCAGATCGCTGGCTACATCTTCCACTGCCTCATGGAGACGGCATTCTGAAAACGGTTCCTGCCTTGTTCCGACACGGGAGTAACTGAGCAGTGCCTCCAAGAGCTGCCGCATTCGCCCTGCGGCCCCCTGAATCCTTCGGAGATAAGCCACTGAAACATCATCGTTTTCAGCAACCTTGTTCAACACCATATCCGTAAAGGTCTGGATTTTTCGAAGAGGTTCCTGAAGATCGTGAGAGGCCACAAACGCGAAGTTCTGCAATTCCTGGTTGCTGCGCTCCAGCGCTGCTTCCCATTGTTTGCGGTCCGATATATCCATGAACACAATGCGCCAGCCTTTAAAGTGCCCGCCGGAATCACGAGCCGGCGAGACTGCCACATGAGCATGGAAAGGCACTACTTTCCGCTTGAGAAGCCGGACTTCCCCGCTTCGCTCTGCCGCTTTCTTTTCGGCAACGTCCCTGACCAGCGCAAAGTATGTCGCGTGGTCCTTCGCATAAATAAAAGCGGAAAACCCACGGTTTGTAAGGTCTTCTTTGGAGGTGCCCAACATATTGGATGCAGCCTGGTTTGCGCTGACAATTACTCCGTCTCTGCTGAGTGTTACGTATCCGATCGGTGCCAGTTCATAGAGATCGGAATAGGCTTTCTTTGCCTCTTGCAGCTCCTGTTGCGCCTTTAGAAGCTCCTCATTCTGGATCTGGAGTTCTATCTGATGGATTTCGAGTTCATGGATGAGAGGGAGCATGCCCGCTTCCGAAAATTCTGCCTGATTTTCGGCACCTTTTTCCTTGAGCAGTTCTTCGGCCCGGCTGCGCAGTTTTTCAAAAAGGGATTGGACGGACACCTTGGCCATTTCGATCATTATTCCTCGGCATCATGCCGGTGCGGCAAAATTTGGAAACTACTTAAATTTAAGTTCAAAACTACTTCCAGTCACCGGTTCGACAGGAATCGCTGCAGTCTCGAATAACCGGCAGAGCCCAGTGTCGTCATTCCAGCCCTTCTCTTCGATCAGGACAAGCTCACTCCGGAATCCAGATGGACCGCCGCATCCCGGACCTTGTTTAGGAAGCTCCCATTCCGTCGAGTTGTGGCACGGTTTCCTGAGCGTGCCGGCCGGGAAGAGGCGTAAATATTGACGGTATCCGGCCCTCTTTCCGTGGACACGCGCAACGTTTCGGAATAAATTCGAATTTGAGGCATTCGTATTCCTCCGGGCCGAGGTTTCCCGACGCCGTGGACTTTTCGGATTATTTTCGAATCTGATATCAGGGAATGCGCATCATTGACGTAAGGCTGCAGGCATTGGACCGCATGCCGACCGGCCGATATTGGAAAGGACTGCACCTTTGGAATGTGTGTTGATAGGCACCGGGGGAATGATGCCCATGCCCTACAGGATGCTTTCATCGCTCGCTGTAAGGCTCAACGGCGAAATCTATCTCTTCGATGCCGGAGAAGGCACTCAAATAAACTGGAAGAAAGTGCGGCTCGGGGTGCGCGGATTGAAGCTCATCGCGGTCACCCATCTACATGCGGACCACTGCCTGGGCATTCCGGGCATGATCATGCTGAAATCGCAGATGGAAGAACCTGAACCGCTGACGATACTGGGTCCGCCGGGCACGCGGGAGTTCATTGCCCAATGCCGAAGGACCCTGGAATTCCAGGTCAATTTTCCCATTCGGATAGTGGAGTGGCCGGGCGATGAATCCGGCGCGGCATACAGGGACGACCAGGTGACCATTTACTGGCAGCCGGTCAAACACACCAGGTTCTGCCTCGGCTACAGGCTGGAGGAGATGGACCGGCCGGGAAAATTCAACCCCGAACTTGCCCGGGGCCTCGGCGTGCCCAAGGGGCCGCTGTGGGGCAGGCTGCAGCAGGGTGAAACCGTAGAGAGTGCTTCAGGGGCCAAGGTAATGCCTTCGGATGTCCTGGGACCGCCTCGAAGAGGCCGCCACGTCGCCTACGTTGTCGATACACGACCGGTACCGGGAGTCCAAACCCTTTGCAGGAAGGCCGACATTGCATTCCTGGAAGGTATGTTCCTGTCCGAACACTCGGAGCATGCAGATGTGAAGGGGCATATGACCGTAATGGAAGCGGCCGAAATCGCAAAACAGGCCGATGCCGCCCGCACGGTACTCATTCACATAAGCCCGCGCTATGAAAACAGCGAACTGGGAAAGCTCGAGGGCGAGGCGAAAACCGTATTCGATCGGATCAAGGTCGGAAGAGATATGGATATGTTCGAGGTGAAATTTCCGGAGGACATTGAGGAGAAAAAGAGTTGACCGCTGCTCAACGACTGCTGTGAAATTGGAGAAAAGGGAAAGGCCCTCTCAAGGGAAGAGGGCCTTTCGTTTTCGTTGTGGCTGAGCTTCAGTACCGGTAGAATCGCGAGGCGAGGGAAGGTGCGTTTATTCTTTTGCTCCTTCCAGCATTTTCTGGAGCCGAATCTTCTCAGCTTCGGCTTCTCTCAATTTCCTCTCGATCCCCTCTCTTTCCGGTGAACCAGGCTTTAAATCCTGAAGTTTCTTTTCGAGTTCCTCTGTTTGTTTCATAACTCGATAAAGCTCGACAGCCACCATCCTAATACTCATACGGGTACTTTCTTCCCAATATTGCTGATCTTTCCTCCAAAGGGCCATCGGTCTTTGTAAGGCTTACCTTCGGGAATAAACCTCGTAGGCGAGGTCGAATTTGTCGCGTGTTCCCGAGGGTAAACGCAGTGCAAATCCGGAATCAGGGGGCATCGTGTCCTGACGTAGTGAGGGATTGAGTTCCTGGAGTTGACTGACCGGCACATCGATCCATTTGGCTATTTCCTCAAGTTTTAAAGGCGTTTTGACCATAACGGGATCGAAGTCCTTAGGCTTGCAATAATTGGGAAACTCAAACCCATATTTCTCCGGCTCGCGCATAATCTTGACGGCGGCCAGCACTTTTGAAACATAAACTACCGAACGCGCGGGCAACTTACGCCCATAAAGCTCCCCGTCCTTCACGCGGCAACTTCTAGCCGCGCCGGCAATAGGCCCGCAGCCCGCGTTATACGCGGCCAGGGCCAGCAACCAAGAATCGTACTGTTCGTAAAGGGTTTTGAGGTACTTGGCGGCAGCTTTCGTCGATTTGATCGGGTCTCGCCTCTCGTCGACATATCGGTCGACTCTGAGCCCCATCTTTCGAGCTGTTGACGCCAACATCTGCCAATAGCCACCCGCTCCTCGATATGACGCGTGCTTTTCGAAACGGCTCTCAACAAAAACAACCAGAACCATTTCTCCCGGCACTCCATAGCTCTCAAGAATTTCTGTCATTTGCGGGAGACATCCTTTTGCCTTTTTCATGGTATCCGAAAATGTCTTTCGGCCATCTCCCTGGTAGAAGCGGATGTACTTTTGAACAAGCGGTTCATTGATGGGTATCTGGATTCTGTTTCTCCATAGCACCGTGGGGGTTCCCTTAAGAGCATCCGAAGGAGATGGCGAAGAGAGCGAACCGGCGGGAGTCTCCTGCTTGAATACATCGGTGGCCGGCGATAAAGAAGCAAGCGCACCTGGAAAATCCCGACTCTCAGCTCTTGCCTGAGCGTGGAGCGCGAAAAGTAAAAGGGAAAAAACACATGAAGCCAAAATCACCCTCAAAATGCAGGGCGAACAGGCTTTCAGTCCCCCCAGATGGTGCCCGTGGAGGCTTGAATCAGGCGCCATACTGGTTCTCCTCATTATTTCAAAGAAAACCCATGGCCCTTACGGATACCCGTAAGAGTTATAGGATGGCGCATTTTTTAGCAGCTGCGGGCGAAAAACGCAAACCGGGTTATCAGGAGTTTTCCGGAATAAACCCGGATTATCCGGGAAATGAACCAAAAATTCCGTGCTGAAGGATATATCCAAAAAGATATTACCGGATTCGGAGCAAACAGAGTAAGCCTGGCCGGCCTAGGTCTGGGGTGGATCGTTTTGGAGAACGTTTGTCACTCAATCTTTCAATTATGTAAGAATTCGTGGAAATGCGTCAATTTTCTGTCTTTCCGGCATAAGTGTTCGGGATGTCACAAGAATGCCGGGGGCTGGCCCGGCATTCCGGGGATACCGGAAGGGCCGTCGTCGCCTCAGCGGATCCGTGTGAATTTAGGCAGCAAAAACCGCTATTTGAAAGACATACGGTCTGAACGAAGGACCGGGCTCCGGATCAGGCAGGCAAAGACCCCACGAGCCAATTGTGTATAGGGCAGAAAGCCCGCCTGCGGCCAGTGTCTTCCGGCTGGCCCCGATTTTACCTGGTATGAGGGAATTAGGGTCAATTCGGGACAGTTCCGGATTCTGTCATATTCGAAATTGCGAAGGGTTGTACGGCCAGGTTGGAAGCAAGTAGACATCAATTGGCGCCCCCCTCTTCCGTTCACCCACTCCATACGGAAGTCCCTCATTCAGGTTCCGAGACATTTTTCGACGGAGTCCCCA
>JAEZHY010000011.1 GCA_023416335.1 Pseudomonadota bacterium
CCGTATATGGATGTAGTCGATGGGAATTCGGCTTTTGTAAGGGGCCATACAAGCTACAGCCGCTATTTCAAAATTTCGGACAACCTGATTCTTGCCGGACGGACAGCCCTGGGAACGATAATCGGGACCTCCCGCGATTTGGTCCCGGGTGATCTGAGGTTCTACGGGGGGGGAGGCGGTTCGATTCGAGGCTATGCTTTTCAGTACGCGAGCCCCCTGGTCAACAACGAACCGGTGGGTGGACGGTCTATTTTTGAACTCAGCGCCGAATTGCGCGCCAAAATTACCGAGAAGATCGGGTTCGTGACATTCGTAGACGGAGGAAGCGCTTTCGAGGGGTCATATCCTGACTTCAAGGAGCCGCTGCACTGGGGAGGCGGAGTTGGCGTGCGCTACTTTACACCGCTTGGCCCTCTAAGGCTGGATTTCGCCGTCCCGTTCAATCCCAGGTCAGTCGACGATCCTTTCCAGATTTACGTCAGCATCGGACAGGCCTTTTGATGGACTGGAAACTCAAACGTGGAACCATGTGGGCACTGAGTGTGCCCGCGGCTTTGCTCCTGATTGCGGGAATCCTGTTCGGCTTTTTGCAGACCGGGACGGGAAGATCGATTTTTGCCTCGGCGGTATCGTACATGATTTCTCAACCCGACCGGAAAATCGAGTTGGGCAGAGTCGAAGGCCTGGTCCCGTTCGATTTGCGGGTCGACCGAATAACGGTGAGCGATAAGGAGGGCGCTTGGCTGACCGCAAAAGACGTTGTACTTGGATGGTCCCCATGGGCACTTCTCCGCTCGGTGGTTCAAATCAACGAATTCAGCGCCTCTTCAATTGATTTTGAGCGATTGGCATCCGGCACAGGTCCGGAAGAGCCGGTGAAAGGGCGGTTCGCCTCTGTATTGGACCTTCTAAGCTACGTCCGCGTAAAGCAGCTGACTGTTTCCCAGTTATGGCTCGGAGAGTCCGTGCTGGGGCAAAGAGCCGGTTTCGGGATCGATGCCGGAATAAGGGAAGCTGAAACCGGCCGGGGCCGCACGATCTATCTGAACCTCACCCGAAAGGACAAAGGACCCGAGACCAGCGCAAAAGCTGAAATGATAGTCGATTACAATCCACTCACCTTGTCGGTGAACCTCGATTTCCGTGAGGAGCCGGGAGGATTTCTCGGTTCCGTTTTAGGCATGCGCCCCGGGCCCCTTCAATTTGCGCTGCAGGGGAGCGGCCCCCTTGCCGACTGGCACGGGACGGCCCGGGGGACTGCGGGCGCGTACGGGGCCATCACCGCTCAAATCGGCCTGAAAGCCGAACAGGAAACAGCCCTTTTCCTGGAAGGAAAGCTCGAACTCGCGGAGCGGCTCATGCCGCCGCGGCTTGCGACGACCATGGGAGGAGAGAATTCTTTCGGGCTCTCCGGACGTTATTCCCCCGGTCGATCCGTACAACTCGACAAAGGATGGTTGAAGGGAAAGGGCCTTCGATTTGAAGCATCAGGGGACCTCGACCTGAAATCGGAAGACCTGAAGAGCGATTGGATTCTGACTGTCGGCGGGCCCGAACTGCCGGTACCCAGCGGTTTTCCCTTCCAGGTGCTGACCGCGAATGGAACCGTTTCGGGGAAACTCGGACAGCCGGAGGGGACGGCTTCGTTGATGCTTCAAAAAATAGAAGCAGGCGGACTCTCGATCGAGGATTTCAGTGCAGATGTTCGACTCGAGCCTCTCAGGCGCGAACAGCCGCCGGGATCGGGATTCGCTCTCAAGGGAACAGGAAAAGTGAAGGAACTGTCCGGTCCGCACGGTTCGATACCCGGAGAGTCTCCTTTTGACTGGTCGCTGGAAATTGAGATGCCGCCCGCTGAAAGGATTATGAAATTTACTCTCCTGGCCGAAAGCGAACGTAATACGCTCAAGGGGTCGGTTACAGTTGATTCCGGGAAACAAACGGCAACGATCGACGTCTCGCTCCAATTGGTAAATTTCAAACCCGTTGGCCTTCTCTTTGGAGAAGAAATTCCGGAGGCCATGACTCTGCGGATGGATTTGTCGGCTGCCGGTTCGACTGTCTCGCTGCACGGCAGCTTCAAAGGGCAGGTTGACCGCCTCGACCAACTGAAATCCCCCGTTGGAGTGCTCCTCGGCCCTGAGACAAACCTGTCCGGTGTCTTCGATCTAAAGCAAAACCTGCTGACCCTTTCGGAATTCCGGGTGAATGCGCCGGGGCTTCGATTCAAGAGCAATGCCGACATGGAGCTATCCGAGCGGAAGCTGAAGGGAGACTGGGAATTATCGCTCCCGGAACTGGAACCTCTTGGCAAGGCTCAAGGGGTTGCTCTTGCCGGAAATATCGATGCCGGAGGGACCTTTGCAGGCTCGTTTGGCGCGATGGAAATCGTCTCGGAGATCAAAGCGGAAGGCCTTGTCTGGGACGGAAGAAAACTGCCTCAGATGACCGCAAACGTAAATGTACGGGAACTGCCGGGTGCGCCCAATGGAAGTTTGCACGTCGAAATGCGCCGCGACAATGAAAAGCTGGTTGTCTCGACTGATTTCACGCTGAAAGAACGGCAACTGGCCCTTTCATCCCTGAGCATGGACTTTCCCCGTGGGCAGGTAAAGGGGAACACGACAATCGATCTGCAAAAGGCGGTCGCCACCGGGATGCTGGAAGGCAGGTTCCAAAGCATCGCCCCTCTGGGACGCATATTCGGCGAAAAACTGGAAGGAAACGCGAACTTCCGAATCAGCCTCTCGCCGGGCAAAAACGGTCAGGATGCCCGCATCGAGATGGCCGGGAACGGAATAGTCACTCCGGTCGGGAACGCGAACAAGATCTCCCTTTCCGCTGAATTCAGGAATCTCCCGGAGCTTCCACCTCGCGGAAAGGCCGACCTCGAAATCCAGGAACTTCAGAAGGCCGGGCTGCTGCTGAATCACCTGCGCTTCAATGTCGCATCCGATGAAAAGGGCATGAATTTCAATGGGGTGGGGAAAGGGAAATATGCGGCAAGACCGCTCGACTTCCAAACAGCGGGTGATTTCGCGCGGACCGGAGAACTCGACCGCCTGACCCTCAAGACCCTGTCGGGGCATTATGGGGACCGCCCTTTCAAGCTTCAGCAGACTTTTGCAGTGCGGATGGCCGCGGGGAAGGTTTCCTTCGAAAAGTTGGACTTCCTGTACGGTCCCGGGCATATATCCGCATCAGGGCAGATTGCCGCGGGGAAAGTGCTCCTCGATGGCCGTTTCGAAAAAATCCCGGTCGAGGTTCCTCCCGAAGCGAATGTGCCCTACGTTACCGGTTCGGCTGACGGCGAACTGAGGCTGGAAGGGGACTTGGCGGCCCCATCGGCATCGATGAAGTTGAGGGTCGCGGATATGAGTTCGAAAAATCCGCTCGCCAAAGCCAAACCTTACACACTGGATTTGGAGGGCAGACTCGCCGCCGGCGTTGCGAGTTTGAGTGCGATAGTGCAGGCGCCTCCCGCAGATTCTCTCAAGGCAAGTCTCTCTGCTCCGCTGCAGTTCTCACTCCGGCCGTTTGTCCTCTCAATGCCGCAGCAAGGTGCTCTCCAGGGAAACATGGAAATCGGGGCCGATCTCTCTACCCTGGCAAACTTGATCCCACAGCCCGATCACGAGTTTACGGGCCGTGCCATTGGACGTTTTGATATTCATGGTACCCCGGTGGAACCTCAACTCAGGGGAAAGATGGAAATAACCGGCGGCGCCTATCAGAATCTTGCGTACGGCACGGTGCTGAAGAATCTGGCCGCAACAGTCTCCGCGGATGGGCGAAGGCTCGAAATCGATGAAGTGCATGCGACCGATGGCGGAAAGGGGACCTTGTCGGCCAAAGGCTGGGTACAGGCCGATGCGGCAAATAATTTCCCCGTTAATGTCGATGTCAGCCTGTCGAATCTTGCGCTGGTCCGCCGGCCCGATGCCAATGCATCGGTCGGCGGTACGATCAAGCTCTCCGGGTCCGCGGTGGAAACAAAAGTGAACGGCAGGCTGGAAGTGAATTCGGCCGAAATGTCTCTCCAGTTTCGCCGTCCTCCTTCGGTTTCCGAACTGAACGTGATCGAGATAAACGACGGGGCCGGGCCGGCCATCCCGCGTTCGAACCGGCCCGAGGCATCTTCCCCTTTCAGTTTTGCGCTCGATATCCAAATCGGTATGCCCGGGAACGTTTTTGTTCGAGGAAGAGGCCTGGATTCGGAATGGAAGGGAGATCTCAAAGTAAAAGGAACCGGCAATGCGCCGGCAATTATCGGCGACCTGACGACTATTCGCGGGACCTTCGATTTTCTGGGAAAACGCTTCACTGTAACGGACGGCGCCATCCATTTTTTTGGAAATTACCCTCCTGAGCCGATTGTCGATGTCAGGTCGCAGGCCGCGGCCAAAGACATAACGGCCCGTCTCCTTGTCCAGGGGCGGGCATCATCTCTCGATATCAAGCTGGAATCGGACCCGCCCCTTCCCTCCGATGAGATTCTCGCACGGATCCTTTTCAATACCGGCATGGGCAGCATCAACCCATTGCAGGTACTAATGCTTGCGGACGGATTGAGGGCACTTTCGGGACGCGGCAGCGCGCTCGATCTTCTTGGGCGCAGTCGCGAATTTCTGGGACTTGCGCAGCTCGAACTAGTCGAGTCCGGAGATCAGGGAGTGGGCCTTGGAATAGGAAAATACCTCACAAAAGGCATTTACGTGGATGTGACAAAGGGAGTCGGCGATAGTTCCGGCAGAGTCAGCGTCAAAATCGATTTGACTCCGAATATCTTTCTCCAAACGGAAGCGGGCCTGGACTCCACGCAAGGAATAGGGATCCTGTACAGACGTGACTATTGACAGGATGAAGCTGGCGGGGAGACCTTATGCGGACGGGAAACCAGGTCGCCGCATCTTATTTGGCGGCGACGATCAAAAAAGAACGCCCACAAGGGGAGGTGGTGCACTACGTTTTTTCCGTAGCTCCCTGTGGGCGTGTTGCCGGGGCACAGCGGTCAGCGCCAGTCTCGTCCGTGCACGTCAGGTGCTCCGACCGTCGTAGTATCGCGCCCATATCATTTGATACTAGTTGCTTTCAAGTTGATATTTAATTCCCTGCCGAGGTGGAAGAGGTTAACCCCCCGACCGGGCACTTGCACCAGATTTCGGCCCTCTTGTGCCGATCGCTCGGCGCTTGCTGTGTCTGCCCCGGTGCCTTTGCGGGGCGCCACAGCAAGCGCTAAGTAAGCCGCAGAGCGGCGCAGGGGGTGTGGGGGCCGCCGGTCCCCACGCTATTTGGAGCCTTCTTGAACACAACTCCGTATGAAACGTCAATCAATATCGCGGTCACATTCCCATGGGTGACACGGGCAATGTCTTTTTATAAAAAAATCCCCCGACCGCCGTTTCGGCGCGAGGGATTTTTTCAGGCGGCTCCGCACGTCTCATGCGTAAGCCGGAACACCCATGCCCACGGTGGGCCGTGTCCACAACGAACACTGCCGCACTTCACCTTTCTGAGTGCATACTTTATTTCCGAGAATATCCGTACCCCGTATTTTCTCCAATTCATCAAGGATATGCTCGATATTGCCCTCGTTCATAATCAGCAATGCGGAACTGCCCGGCTGCATATCCTCCACTTCGCTGCGCGCGAATTCCGGATCGATTCCTACATGGGTGGAAGCCCCGGATACCCCGCCGATTACCAAACCGATCACCAACCCGCCAAGAGCGAAAACCGGGTTAAGAACAATAATGCCGCAAAGCGCGCCGATGAAGCCTCCCAGAATCGCGCCGCCCAGAGTTGAGTATGTCAGATGCCCGAAGCTCACTTTCCCCGCAGGGTCTTTTGTTGCGGTCAGGACATCTTCCAGACCCAGAGATCCGTCCCGATCCATACCCAACAGGAAGGCCCGTGCGTTCTCGGCCTCTGCTTCGTTTTTAAAAATGCTGATCGCTACGTTGTTCATCTGATCCTCCTTTCGTCAGGTTTACCCTGATTTCGGATTCAGTATAATTTTAACCGAAAAATTATGAATCATGTCCACAACAATCAAGGTATGCACGCACCGTTATTTCTCCTGAGTCACTCCTGTCTGAAAATGACATGCCCGCTGCCCTGTAATCTCGGCAAGCCGACACCCAACGGCACAGATTGCAGACGAAAAACCGCCGGCGTTGTGTTAAAAAAGAGGTATTCGACCTCTTACAAAACAGGAGTAGCCCGATGATCAGAAAAATTACGCCGGACATGAATGAGGCCCTTTTGAAAGAAGACCTCGAACGGTACAGGGACAAAGCTCTCGAACTCGGCGCATCCAGGGCGAAAGTCCTCCGGGTGGAGGAAATCCACGTAGACGAGCGGGTGACGCTGAAGTGCCAAATCCCGAGATGTTTCGGCTACGGCGCCGGCGCCCAGTGTCCGCCCAACACTCTTAAGCCGGCCGAATTGCGGGAGATGCTGAAGAAGTACAAATGGGCCGTCTTCTTCATTATGAATGTACCTTCCGACGTGATCGTCCGGGACAAGCAAACGATCAAGGAGAGGGTTGCAGCTTATCAGCAGGTCTATAAGATGGTCTCCGAAGTCGAATCGGCCGCTTTTTATGACGGGCATTACCTGGCCTTCGGCTTTGCAGCCGGTTCGTGCCGCCATACCTTTTGCGGCCAGCAGAAAGAATGCCAGGCGATGAAAGGCGACAAGTGCAGGTTCCCGCTCCTCTCCAGGCCGTCGATGGAAGCGGTAGGCATGGATGTTTACAAAATGGTCGCCCAGGCGGGCTGGGATATCTATCCCATCGGCAGCGGGGCCAAACCCGCCGAAATCCCGAAGGGCACCCTCGCCGGGATCGTGATCGTGCAATGACATCTTACTCAATTGCGTTCCAAAGTAAGCCGCGAAGCGGCGCAGGGGTGTGGGGGGGCAGCTCCCCACGTTTTGTAAATCTTTCTTGAACCTAAATCCGTAAATGGAATCGCCGCACGACGCCCTTATCGTTTTCATGCGCTATCCGGAACCCGGCAAAGTCAAAACCCGACTCGCCGAAGATGTCGGCCCCATCGAAGCGGCTTCAATATACGAAAAGTTGTTGAGAAGAACTCTCGGTGAGGCTTGCGAATTCGCATTCGGCAGACCGCGCACGCGCGTCCTGCTTTTCCACCCGCCCGAAGATCCGGAAGAGGACATAAAGAGGAAATTTTCGGGCCCTTGGGAATTCCACCCCCAGGATGGCAGCCATCTCGGGCAGCGCATGAATAATGCGCTCAAAACCGCATTCTCGGCCGGGGCGAAGAAGTGCGTCCTGATCGGCAGCGATCTCGCCGACATCGAATCCGCCGATCTGGAAGAAGCCTTCCGGAATATCCATCCCGGAACTGTCGTCCTCGGTCCCGCAATGGATGGCGGCTTTTTCCTCGTAGGCCTCGACAGGCTCAGTCCCGCCCCTTTCGAATACGAAGAATGGGGAACCGACGCGATTTTTTCAAGGACCGTCCGCGACTTCCAATCCGCGGGTTTCCGCGTCCACTGCACAAAACAAAGGAGCGATATCGACCGTTCCCGCGACCTGCCAAAACTCCATCGCGAGTTCCTCTTCAGGACTTCTCTCTCGGTTATCGTTCCAACTCTCAGGGAACCGGAAAAGCTTGCCCCGCTGCTCTCTTTTCTTGAGGACTGCATCTGGCCGGGCGACGAGATAATCGTCGTTCAGGGCGGCGCAAATGAAGTCTCGGTCAGGGAGATTTCATCTTCGACAAAACTGGTGAGATCGAAAACCGGCAGAGGAATCCAGCAAAACACCGGAGCCATTCTTGCCAACGGGGACATGCTATTCTTTCTGCACGACGATTCCATTCCACCCGCCGACTTCCCTTACCTCATCCGCAAAACCTGCAAAGAACCGCGCACGGCAATCGGCTGTTTCAGCCTGGCGTTCTCTCCGACCTGCCGCGCCCTCGACCTCATCGCACAGTGGGCAAATCTCCGAACGATCCTCTTTGGGCGTCCCTACGGCGACCAGGGACTCTTCTGCAGAAGAGATGTTTTCGAGAAGGTGGGCGGATTTCAGCACAGATATTTGCTAGAAGATGTTGACCTGGTCAGGAATTGCAGGAAGTTCGGAAAGCCCGTCATGCTTCGCCGTTCAATCAGGTCCTCTTCACACCGCTACTTGAGCAAAGGAATCCTCACGGCTTCGGTTCACAATCACGCCATCATGCTTCTCTCCCTCCTGGGTTGTGACGAAAAGGACCTCTATCGATATTATTACGGCCCGCCGATTCGCATCCGCCCATAGGCACTATTCATAAGTATTCCTCATAATTGACAGTTTGTAGCCAGTCCTTATGTTTCAGTAAACAGTCGCTGTTGAGAAAGGTTTCAGGTTGAAATCCTGCTCCGACGGCGATTTCTTCTGTCGAAAGGAGAATAATGCAATGGTGCTTTCCTGGGCGTTGTTATTTCTCGTGGTTGCAATTATTGCCGGGATTTTCGGATTTGGCGGAATTGCGGGGACATCTGCATGGATTGCGCAGGTGCTCTTTATTCTCTTCCTCGTTTTCTTTCTCGTTGCCTTGCTTACCGGGAGAAAACCACCGGTTACCTAAGCCGGTCCGCAATCAATCACCCACACAAAATCAGGGGCCGGTCTCGTTCAATTCGAGGTCGGCCTTTTTTAATAATGATTATCTTTCCTCCCAAAAGGAGAGGACGCATTACTGAAACCGGCGCCCTCGGACTGGTTTGAACACGAACAGGCTGAGGCTTCACATGGATAAACGAAAATTTTCCAAGCTCACCATATTGCCCGCTTTCCTGCTGTTGTTCTCCCTTTTGGGAACGACCGCATGGGCGGACGCCGTCAATGAATCGCAGAGGCAGAACTACTCTCAGGGGTGGACCCGCAGGGTAATAACCCAGAACGAACTCGACAGGCTCTCACAGCTCGATATGGACTTGAGCCCGAGTGCGGCCCTGCGCATTCTCGCAAAACTCAACCAGAGGGATTTCGACTACATCCAGCAGGATATCCGCGAGGGCAGACCGATCAAAGTCCCAAATGATTTCAGGACGTTCAAGACCTGGACGCCGCTCGACAAGAACCTCCCGGAACTTGCCGACCTTCCCAGGTTCATACTCATCGTAAAGGATTTGCCCTACATCGGCTGGTATGAAAGAGGCAGGCTCGTGGGCGACACGTACATCTGCGTGGGGAAGCAGGACGGAATGACCCAGGTGGGATTGTACACAGTGAAGGAAAAGGACATCGACCACGTCTCCCGGAGCTATCCAAACGCCTACGGAGAACCCGCTCCCATGCCGTGGGCCCTGAGGGTCTATGAGCACGTATGGATCCATGCGGGGGACATCACGCGCGGGTACTGTTCACACGGATGCATAAATCTGCCCATCTTTCCGGCAATGCACCTCTTTCAGTGGGCCACACCGGGCACGCCCGTACTCATTGTGGACTCCCTGAGCCAGATCCCGACCGTTCTCGCGGCGAATCGGTCGAACTGCACCCTTCATGCATCCGCATGCGGTATAGGACCGAAATCGACGGCGATGAGGAAAGGATAAAGCCCGAGGTTCTTGCTTTAAAGGAAACACGCCGCTGGTTCCCAAGGTCCGCCTTGGGAACCCCCGCCCCGGCAGGCCGGATAGTATCCGGTACGTGCTGTGCCGCCGGGGTGGCCCAGGCAGCGGCTTTTTGCTGCCTGGGTCCGAAGGACGGGAGGGGCGCAGCAGAGTTCTCACCAGAGAGCTCACGGTGGGCACGATGATGCCGTACCCACCCTACCCGGATTCCGTGCCTGTTGAGTTCCCGGCCGTAGGAACCGTTGTCCAAACGGGGACAACCTTTTTCCCGGGCATTTTACAGCCCCCCCCCAACCCGTCATCCCGGCAGTGCTTTTGAGCCGGGAACCAGGGTTTAAGGTCTTGAATTCGCGATTAATCCGCCCCAAAAGCCTGGATTCCGATTTCCATCGGAATGACGAAATCGTGCCCGATGTACAATTTGAAGCTACCTCGATGGTTTGGGCGACCGCCCCTCCGCCTTGGGAACCCCGCCCCGGCAGCCCGGATAGTATCCATATATTCAGGCACGGTCTCCCGACCGTGCCGGCTTGGAATTGGCCGGGGTGGCCCAGGCAGCGGCTTTTTGCTGCCTGGGTCCGAAGGACGGGAGGGGCCTGGCAGAATTCTCACTAAAGCACTCCGGGAATGGAATCGACCCAAAGGGAATGGACGGAGGGCGCAATGATGCCATACCCACCCTACCCGGCTTCCGTGCCCGTTGGGTTGAGGCAAAACCTGATGCGGCGGCCGGATCGGAGCCTCATACTAAAGTTGCTTTCAAGTTGATATTTAATTCCCTGCCGAGGTGGAAGAGGTTACCCCCCCAGGCACTTGCACCAGATTTCGGCCTTTTGGGCCGATCGCTCGGCGCTTGCTGTGTCTGCCCCGGAGCCTTTGCGGGGCGCCACAGCAAGCGCCAAGTAAGCCGCAGAGCGGCGCAGGGGGTGTGGGGGCCGCCGGTCCCCACGCTATTTGGGTCCTTCTTGAACGCAACTCCGTA
>JAEZHY010000033.1 GCA_023416335.1 Pseudomonadota bacterium
CCTTGGGATTGACGAACGCTATCTCCGTCTGAAATGGATTTCCGCTTCCGAAGGAAACATTTTTGCCGACGAGATCCGGTCCTTTACGCATGAGCTTAGAGAACTGGGTAGAAATCCCCTGGCAGAAAAGGCGGATTCGGGGGCTGCTGCCGTTTAACGGACGGGGTTGGCGGATTTGAAAAAGCCTTTTGCAGAAGACTGATGCGGGGCTCATTCACAATCTGTGTAGCAGGCCTAAACGCTTGAATGGAACAGGCTATGAAAATTAGCAAGGAACAGATTGATTATTGCATGGAATGTGGTGTCTGCACGGGTAGCTGTCCCATAAGCAGGGTGCTGCCGACATTCTCCCCAAGGCAGATGATCAAGCGGGCCCTGATGGACCGTGATGAAACGGTGCTCCAGGGCAGGGAGTTGTGGGCATGCCTGACCTGCTCCCGGTGCAGTGCTCGCTGCCCTGTGCAGATCGACTTTCCCGTGTTTGCCCGGAGTTACCGGGAACTCGCCAGGAACGAGGGCAACGGCCCGCAGCTCAGTCATCACGGTACCCTGCAGGCGATCGCGCACTTGCACACCAAGCCGATCAAACAGCACCGTACCGACTGGGCAAAAGATGTCGGCAAATTCCAGCCGAGCGGAGATTACTTCTTCTTCGTGGGGTGCGCGCCCTACTTCGACGCTGCCCTAAAATACGGCTCGACGTCGCTCGATACGGCCAAAAGCGTGCTCCAGCTTCTGAACCGGATGGGCATCGAGCCAGCGATGAGCGACGAGGAACGATGCTGTGGGCATGACGCGCTCTGGAGCGGGGATGAGGCGACCTTCCGAAAGCTGGCTTCGCTGAACCTGGAGATGATTGCCGGTACGGGAGCAAAAACCGTCATCTTCAGCTGTCCGGAAGGGTACACCACATTCAAGACCGAAATCCCGAAATACTTTGGCGAGTTGCCGTTCGAGGTGATTCACATAACGGAGTTCCTCGCGCGTGAGTTGCCCGGAGCGGGTGTCG
The DNA here is from genome assembly GCA_023416335.1 of Pseudomonadota bacterium. The sequence continues at coordinate 1,010 of JAEZHY010000033.1, forward strand.
CCTTCAAGCCTGCCGAAAACGGTGATGGGGTCGTTACCTACCAGGATCCGTGCCGGCTGGGCAGGAGAGCCGGGATTTACGAGCCGCCGCGCGATCTTCTGAAACTCATTCCCGGAGTGCAGCTCGAAGAAATGGGCATGAACCGGGAAAATTCCGTCTGCTGCGGTACGAGCGCCTGGATCGAGTGTTCCAACTGTTCCAAGGCCATGCAGATCGAACGGCTCCAGGAAGCGCTGGCAACCGGAGCTTCGACGCTGATTACCGCCTGTCCGAAGTGCAGGATCCACCTTACCTGCGCCGAACAGAATACGGATATCACTTTAAAGATTGATGATCTGTACTCGTTTCTTTTGAACCATATTGAGTAAAGCAGTTTAACCCCTGAAGGAGATCACGTTCGTGAATCGGGATGTCCTTGTCATTGGCGGAGGCATTGCAGGTATGCAAGCCTCTTTGGATCTGGCCGAAATGGGTTTCCAAGTTCACCTTGTGGAACGGCTTCCCACTATCGGCGGGAAAATGGCCCAGTTGGACAAAACCTTTCCCACCAACGACTGCGCGCTCTGAATTCTGGCTCCCAAGCTTATGGATGTCGGTCGACATCCAAGAATTCGGCTGCTGGCCTACTCGGAAGTGGAAAAAGTGGAAGGCGATCTGGGCAATTTTCAGGTGACTGTGCGTAAAAAGCCCCGTTATGTTGACGAGAGCAAATGTACGGGTTGCGGGAGCTGCGCGGAGAAATGTCCGACTGTGACTTCGGACGCCTACAATATGGGCATGGCCAAATCCAAGGCCATCTACAAGTATTTCGCCCAGGGGATTCCTTCCGCTTACACGATAGACGCATCCGTATGCCGAAACTTCCAGCCCGGCAAGAAGTGCGGCGTCTGTGCCAAGATTTGCCAGGCGGGTGCCATCGACTACAAGCAGGAAGAGCAGATGGTCACAGTGGAGGCGGGGGCCATTATTCTGGCGACGGGGTACGAGTTGTTCGATGCCCGGAAGGCGCCGGAATACGGCTACGGCCGCCTGCCCAACGTCGTCACGGCCTTGCAGTTCGAGAGGTTCCTGTCGGCAAGCGGGCCAACTCACGGTCACGTATACCGGCCTTCGGACCTTGCACTGGAAGCCCAACTGCCCGAAATGGAGAAATCCGCCCACAAGATATTCCGCGAACTGGAAAAGTTCGAGAAGACCTTCAATATGTCATCCGATGAGTTTGCCGACAAGTTCGAATCGGGTGAGCTTACGGGTGGGCACTACGACGATTGGGCCAGGCAGCTCAAGGTCTACATGCCTCTGAAAGAGAAGCTGGAGAAGACGAAGGAACAGGCTGAGGCCATGGAATCGGCCCATCGGATCGCCTTCATTCAGTGTGTCGGTTCCCGCGACAAGAGGTTCAACCAGTACTGTTCGGGCTTCTGCTGCATGCATTCCATAAAGGAGGCGCTCATCGCGCGCGAACACGACTCGAGTGCCGATATCTCCATCTTCGGAATGGATATCCGCGCCGTGGGCAAAGGTTTCGAGGAATATCGGAACCGTGCAGGCCAGGCGGGAATCAAGTTTGTGCGCAGCAGGGTCGCCGAAATCTCGGAAAATGCAGCCCGCAACCCGATCCTTTGGTACGAAGATACGAAGAATCGCGAAGTGCACAGCCTGGAGGTTGATCTGGTTGTTCTTGCGACGGGATGCGAACCCAGTCCGTCGGCGAAGAAATTCTCCGAACTCCTCGGCATTCCGCTGTCCGATTTCGGCTTCTATAAAAGCAGAACGGTTCCGCCAATCGATACATCCAGAGCGGGGATATTCACGTGCGGGTGCGCGCAGGGACCGATGGATATTCCTGAATCCGTTGCACAGGCAAGCGGGTGTGCCGCGAGGGCGGCACAGGCTCTGTCAGGTGCTGAGGCAACGCGCCTCGTATCCTGAAGGAGAGAGGGCAGATGAGTGGAAATGGTGAGATTCGGGACGTAAGCAGAGCGCGTATAGGTATCTTTGTGTGCCACTGCGGTTCCAATATTGCCGGTTACCTGGATTGCGAGGCACTAACGAAATACGCGGCGACCTTGCCCAATGTGGTGTATGCCAGGAACAACCTGTACACCTGTTCGGAATCCGGAATCGCCGAGATCCAGGCGGCAATTAAAGAGCACGGTCTGACCAGGGTGGTGGTGTCGTCCTGCTCTCCGCGAACTCATATGCCTCTTTTCAAAAGTGCCTGCGCGGAGGGTGGTCTGAACCAGTACCTGTTCGAGATGGCGAACATCCGCGACCAGTGTTCCTGGGTGCATATGCAGGAACGGGAGGCTGCCCAGGTCAAAGCGATGGACCTGATCCGCATGGCCGCGGCCAAGGCGACCCTGCTTGAACCGCAGGAAGACATAGAATCGTCGCTTGTGAAAAAGGCGATGGTGCTTGGCGGCGGAATAGCCGGCATGGCTGCGGCTTCGGGCCTTGGCGATATGGGTATTGAAGTATTGCTGGTGGAGAGGGATGCCGAACTTGGGGGCATGCTCAGGAAGATAAACAGGATCGGACCCTCGGGGGAGAATGCTGCCGAACTGCTGTCCACCTTGAAGCACAAATTGCAGAAGGCCCCGAACATAAGAGTTTATCTCGCAACGCAACTGACGGGCGTCGGAGGCGTGGTCGGAAATTATGAGATAAGCCTCAAGGACAATAACGGGGCTGAGTTAAAAGAGACGGTCGGCTCGATAGTTGTCGCTACGGGCGCAGTTCCGTTCAAGCCGGAGGGCCTCTTCGGATACAACGGGAAGAACGTCATCACCCAGGTAGAGCTGGAAGAACGATTGCACTCCGGCAGGGTGGACGCGAAGAACGTCGTGATGATCCAGTGCGTTGGCGCACGCAGCCCCGAGCGAAGCTACTGTTCCAGAATTTGCTGCCTTACGGCGGTAAAGAACGCGCTCTATATCAAAGAACGGAATCCGGGTGCTAATGTCCATATACTCTACCGTGACATCCAGATGTACGGCACGGACAATGAGAAGCTGCTTTGGGACTCCCGCGGCCAGGGGGTCCGGTATGATATCTACGACGCTGCGACCCCGCCGGAGGTCAGAGACGGGGCTGTAATTCTCTACCAGGCGCTTACCGGGGAAACAGTCGAAATCCCGGCCGACCTCGTAGTGCTGTCAACGCCTCTTGTCGCTCCCGAGGATTCTCAGACCATTGCGAATTTCATGCGGATTCCGGTGGATGGGAACAACTTCTTCCTTGAAGCGCACGCGAAGCTGCGGCCGCTTGATTTTGCAACCGACGGCATCTTCCTTGCCGGTACCGCAAGGTATCCGGCAACGATTCCCGAAGCGCAGTCCCAGGGGCTTGGGGCGGCATCACGGGCGAGCACCATCCTGTCGAAGGATAAACTGACTTTCAGTGCCCTTGTTTCCCGTGTGACGGATCGTTGCGACGGCTGCGGGCTGTGTGTCGATATTTGCCCTTACAAAGCTTTAAGTCTCGAGACTTATGAGGAAGAAGGACGGGTGCGCAGGAAAAACAGGTCGGACAATATCCTGTGCAAAGGCTGCGGACTTTGTGCCGCGACATGCCCGAAAGGCGGAATCGTCGTCCTCGGTTTCACCAGAAAGCAACTCGAAGCGCAGGTGGATGCGGCCCTTGAGATGATGTGACCGGGTTCGGCGCAATCGATCGTGCAGAATGTTCAACAGAAAAGGATCTTCTGCCAATGTCGGATATTTTTGCTCCGAAAATAGTTGGGTTCCTGTGCACGTGGTGAGCGTTTGCGGCCGCTGACCTGGCTGGGGTCAGTCGATTGCAGTATCCGCCCAACCTGCGCATCGTTCGGATGACCTGCTCCGGAATGGTCAGCCCCGATCTGATTCTTCGCGCACTCTCAAAAGGTGCCGACGGGGTTATCGTTATCGGATGCCATCTCGGGGAATGTCATTACCTGGAAGGCAATTACTCGGCGGCCAAGCGGGTTGCAGTGTTGAAGAAGTTGCTCGCTTTCGCCGGGATAAATCCCGCGAGGCTGAGGGTGGAGTGGCTGTCGTCTGCCGAGGCGCCTACCCTGGTTCGTGTCGTTACGGAATTCAGCCGGGAAATCCAGGTCCTGGGGCCATCCCGACTTAAGATTCAATGTTGATGGGCGGCTTTACCAAAACCTGATAGTTGGACGGTTGGGGTGGTATCAGCCGATTTTCGGTGAGAGCTTTGAGGCCCATGGATCCGGTCTTCCGGATGCCGAGAGGGTATATTCACCGGGAGAGAGAGGCGTTTCCGTGATTGAGAAGATCAAGGCAAAAGCTCAGCAGCTCCTGTCGTCGGGAAAGATCAAAGGATTTCTCGCCATGCGGGAGATGCACGGGAATGTGGGGCCGCACCTCTTTATGGATGGTAACGACCTCGAAGGACTTGTCGTTGGCGACCGGAAAAGCTCCGGTGACCGCCGATATCCCCTGAATAAGCTTCTGATCACGATTGCACGCGGTTATCCGGAGGAGTCCTTCGGGGTATTGATTCGCGGTTGCGATGAACGCGGTTTGAAAACCCTTTTCAGGACCAATCAACTCGATCCCGAGAGGGTCGTTCCTGTCGGCCTTGCCTGTCCGCAGGAACTGGCCGATGCATGCGAATGCATGAAGCCGTATCCTGACGAGTTCGTAGCGGGAGAACCTTCGGAAGGGCATTCATTTGACAGTGTGGCGCGCATTGAAGCAATTGAGCTGGACGAACGTTTCGAAGGGTGGCTGCGTGAATTCTCCAAATGCATCAAATGTTATGGCTGCCGCAACGTTTGTCCCATGTGCTATTGCACGGAATGTACGCTGGGGGGGCGGAACTTTATCGATGTCGGCAGCCTGCCGCCGGAGAATCCCATATTCCATCTGACGCGGGCAATGCATATGGCTGGGAGGTGCATCGATTGCGGGTTGTGCAATGAGGCATGCCCTGCTGATATTCCGCTGAGGACCCTCTACAAGAAAGTGGCCGATATAATAGAACAGGAGTTCCAGTACCGGCCGGGGTACAATGATCCCGCATGCAAGCCTCCTTTCGGCCTCCTCGGTGAGGCCGCAAAGCATTGAGAGGAGCCCCGATGGATTACAGGACAGTATTGACCACGTGCACGTATTGCGGTTGCGGTTGCGGTTTCTTCCTGGAGGTCCTCGACGGCCGAGTGGTGGGCACTATACCCTGTAAGACCAATCCGGTGAACGAAGGAAAGCTCTGCGTAAAGGGTTGGAATGTTCATGAATTTATTCATAGCCCGAAGCGCCTGACTCAGCCGCTGCTCAGAAAGGACGGCGTGTTGACGCCCGTTTCGTGGGATGAGGCCCTCGATTTTACGGCTGCCCGGATGAAGGAAATAAAAGGTACGCACGGGGGGGACAGTCTGGCTTTTCTGGCATCGGCCAAGGTGACGAACGAAGAGAACTATCTCATTCAGAAGTTTGCGCGTGCCGCAGTGGGGACTAATAATGTCGATCACTGCGCGCGACTCTGACACTCCTCGACCGTGGCAGGTCTTGCCGCGGCTTTCGGAAGTGGGGCAATGACGAACTCGATTGCCGAGTTGGAGGATGCTGACTGTATCCTTGTGATCGGGTCCAATACGACATCTTCGCATCCGCTGGTTGCGACTCGGATATTCCGGGCCAAACAAAAGGGTGCAAAGATAATCATCGCCGACCCGCGCAGGATTCAGTTGGTCCACCAGGCGGACTTGTACGTACAGCATAATCTCGGCAGCGATGTGGCGCTCATAAATGGAATAATGCATGTGATCCTGATGAACCGTTGGCACAACCAGGCGTTCGTCGATGAGCGGACAGAGGGCTTCGAAGAGTTTCGCAAGGTGATCGAGCAGTACACGCCCGAGCGCTCGGCAGAGATTACCGGCGTTTCGGCCGACGATATCTGTAAAATCGCGGATTGGTACGCACATGCCAAAGCGGGGTCCCTTGTCTATTGCATGGGTATTACCCAGCATACCACAGGCGTGGACAACGTCAAAAGCATGGCAAACCTGTCCATGCTTACGGGGCATATAGGACGGGCATCCACCGGTGTGAACCCGTTGCGTGGCCAGAACAACGTACAAGGCGCCTGCGATATGGGTGGCCTGCCGAACGTATATCCCGGTTATCAGGCGGTAAACGTTCCGGCAATAAGGGAGAAATTCGAGACGGCCTGGAATGCCAATCTGTCGGATAAGGTTGGATTGACAATCCCGGGTGTACTCGAAGGGTTGAGTTCCGGCACGGTGAAGGGGGTCTATATAGTGGGTGAGAATCCCATGATGAGCGATCCCGACGTGCATCATGTGGAAAAGGCTTTGCGCTCGGCAGAACTCCTGGTGGTTCAGGATATCTTCCTGACACCCACGGCCGAACTGGCGCATGTTGTGTTGCCGGGGGCCTCCTTTGCAGAAAAAGACGGCACTTTTTCCAGCACCGAGAGGCGTGTTCAACGGGTGCGGGAGGCTATCAAGCCTTTGGGAGGAGCCCGCGCGGACTGGGAAATCGTCCAGGACCTCTCAACGCGGTTTGGGTACCCGATGAAGTATTCGTCGGCCGCGGAAATACTTGAGGAAGTGAGTCGATTAACCCCGTCCTACGGTGGGATAACTTTCGACCGGCTGGATGGCCCTGGCCTCTGCTGGCCCTGTCCGACCCCGGACCATCCCGGTACCCCTTTCCTGCACCAGGGGAAGTTTTCCAGAGGTCGTGGTCTTTTCCATGCCATCGAGTACAAGCCGCCGGCGGAAGAAATCGATGCCGAGTACCCCTTTTGGCTGAGTACCGGGCGCGTTTACGCCCACTATCATACTGGGACTATGACTCGGAATTCACCCACACTTAATGAGGAGATACCCGAGGGCTTTCTCGAAATCAATCCTGTGGATGCTCAGACAATCGGTTTGAGAAAAGGCGATGCGGTTCGGGTGGTGTCAAGAAGGGGAGAAATGATCGTCAGGGCGGAACTGACGACGCGAGTCGGGCAAGGCGTTGTTTTCATGCCTTTCCATTTTATTGAGAGTTGCGCGAACCTTCTCACCAATTCGGCCCACGATCCGATTGCGAAGATCCCTGAGTACAAGGTTTGCGCGGTATCACTGGAAAAGGCCTCAGGCTTTTAGAAGAATGTGCCGAAAGATGGCTTGACTGACTTCGAGCGGCGATTGCTGCAGCGCTGAGCAGACTGCCTGGATTTGTATCAGATGGAAAGCTTATTCATGCCGTCGCTGTCTGATCTTGATGGTATCGTTCCACCTCCCAGCCCCCATAAAGCCGGCTGTGGCAGTAGAAAAAGGCGCTCCGTTGCTGCTCTCCGGTGAAATTTACGTCTTTGCGGTCCCGTAGGGCTTGTGTTAAGAGAAAAGAAGCGCGCGGTACATGTAAAGAAAGAGGGGAAGTGTGAGAATCGGGCGAGTTTTGAACGTGATGTTTTTATCCGAAGATGGGTGTGCTCCAGTACGGAATTGCGGAATTAGAACTGGCCAGCAGTGCCGCATCTAGGAGCGGCCCAGGCTCTATCAGGTCCTGAGGCAAAGCGCCTTGTATCCTGAAGGAGAAAAGAACAGATGAGTGGAAATGGTGAAATCAGGGACGTAAGCGAAGCACGGATAGGCATCTTTGTTTGCCATTGCGGTTCCAATATTGCCGGATACCTGGACTGCGAGGCGCTTACAAAATATGCGGCTACCCTGCCGAACGTGGTGTATGCAAAGAACAACCTCTACACCTGCTCGGAATCCGGAATCGCCGAGATCCAGAATGCCATAAAGGAACACGGCCTGACCAGAGTAGTGGTTTCATCGTGCTCGCCCAGGACCCACATGCCTTTGTTCAAAAGCGCATGTGCCGAAGCGGGGTTGAACCAGTACCTTTTCGAGATGGCGAACATTCGCGACCAGTGTTCCTGGGTGCATATGCAGGAGCGGGAAGGGGCCCAGGTAAAGGCGATGGACCTCATCCGCATGGCGGTAGCCAAAGCCGCCCTGCTTGAACCGCAGGAGGATATCGAATCGTCGCTGGTAAAGAAGGCGATGGTGCTCGGCGGTGGAATTGCCGGCATCGCGGCGGCTTCGGCCCTGGCCGATATGGGAGTGGAAGTCACCCTTGTTGAAAGGGAAGCCTCGCTGGGAGGGTTGCTCAGGAGGGTCAACAAAGTCGGACCTTCCGGAGAAAGTGCCGCGGAAATCCTCAAAGAGATGATCGACAAAGTCGAAAATACCCCGAATATTACCGTCCGTCTCGAAACGGAACTGGCCGGCGTAGGCGGGGTAGTCGGCAAGTACGAAATAAGCTTGAAGGACAAGGGCGGCGCTGAAACCCAGGAAACGGTCGGGGCCATCGTGGTGGCCACCGGCGCGGTACCGTTCAAGCCGGAAGGCCTTTTCGGGTACAACGGCAAGAACGTGATCAGTCTCATCGAACTCGAAGAGAGACTGCGCAAAGGTCCGATCGATGCCAAAAACGTCGTGATGATTCAATGCGTCGGGGCGCGCAACGCCGAGCGGAGCTACTGCTCCAGGATCTGCTGCCTCTCCGCCGTGAAGAACGCGCTCTACATCAAGGAACAGAATCCGGATGCGCAAGTGCACGTTCTCTACCGCGACATCCAGATGTATGGCACGGAGAATGAAAAACTGCTCTGGGATTCGCGCGGCAAGGAAGTACGGTACGATATCTATGATGCCGCCAAACCGCCTGTGGTTAAGGACGGGGTTGTCGAACTCTATCAGCCCCTGACCGGCATGACCATCGAGATACCCTACGACCTGGTGGTCCTGTCCACTCCGCTTGTGGCGCCCGCGGATTCCCCGACGATCGCTAATTTCATGCGCATCCCGGTCGATGGGAATAATTTCTTCCTGGAAGCGCATGCCAAGTTACGTCCTCTGGATTTCGCAACCGACGGCATTTTCCTGGCCGGAACGGCGCGTTATCCTGCGACCGTTCCCGAAGCGCATGCACAGGGGCTCGGCGCGGCATCCAGGGCGGACACAATTCTTGCCAAAGATAAACTGGTCTTCAGCGCACTGGTCTCCTACGTAACCGACCGGTGCGACGGTTGCGCCATCTGTCTTGACCTCTGTCCGTATCATGCGATCAAGCTCGAGGAATACGAAGAGGACGGCAGGATAAAGAAGAAAGTCAGGACGGACAGCATTCTTTGCAAGGGATGCGGCGTCTGCGCGGCCGCATGCCCCAAGGGCGGCATTTGCGTCCACGGTTTTACTCCCGAGCAGATAAAGGCCCAGGTTGATGCCCTGCTCGAAGTCTAGGGATGGTTGTACTTCTGGAGATTGTCTCCAAATGGACAATTCCAGTCAGGTGGCATAGCGATTTATTTACTCTGGATTCAAATCATTAGAAAGGAGTTCCTCGATGTCTGATGATTATCAACCGGTCATCGTAGGATTTCTGTGCACGTGGTGAGCTTTCGCCGCTGCTGACCTGGCTGGGGTCAGTCGATTGCAGTATCCGCCGAACCTGCGCGTCGTAAGGGTAATGTGTTCCGGAATGATCAGCCCGGGCATCGTTGTGCACGCCTTATCCAAGGGTGCCGACGGCGTCCTGGGGGTTGGGTGACACCTCGGTGAATGCCATTACCTGGAAGGTAATCAAAAGGCGAATGCAAGGGATAAGGCAATAAAGATCGTACTCGAAAACGCCGGAATCGATCCTGAAAGGTTCCGGATCGAATGGGTGTCTTCTGCGGAAGCGCCGCGCTTTGTGGAAGTGGTGACCCGGTTCAGCGAGCACATCAAGGCGCTCGGACCCAATCCGCTGAAGCAGAGGAAGGCGGCGGCCGTCAACGAATGATGCGGGCGGGAGCGCCTCGGCTTGATTATCTGATATGAGTTCGTGGTTCACCGCGAAACGGCGAGGTTGATTGTATGGCTGCAAAAGTGGCGGCAGATTGGTTGAACGCCTGTTCCGGATGCGAAATTGCCATCGTGGATCTGGGCGCGCGAATTCTGGATGTGCTTGCGCTCGTGGAATTCGTCCATATCCCTGTGCTGATGGATCATAAGTACTACGGGCAACTCGGGGATCAGAAGCATGTCAATATTCCCGAGGCTGATGTCGGGATCATTACCGGCAGTCTTCGGAACGAAGAGCACCTGGAAGTGGCAGAGGAGATGCGCAAGAAGTGCAAGCTCATCATTGCGCTCGGCACCTGCGCAACCCACGGCGGCATTCCTGCTCTTGCCAACTCGTTTACCAACGAGAGCATTTTGGAACGGTACTACTCGACGGAGACGACCGATAAGGGGCAGCCCCGGCCTCAAGAGGGGATTCCGAGGCTTCTCGATGCCGTCTACGCGCTGGATGAAAAAATAAAAGTGGATGTCCATCTGCCCGGGTGCCCTCCGCATCCTGACCAGGTGTTTAACGCCCTTGCCGGACTCCTTACCGGCAACCCTGTCAAATTGCCGGACAAGAGCGTATGCGATTTCTGCCCGACCAGGCGGGAAGGCAAGGGGCAGGTAAAACAATTGCGCCGCTTTCTTCAGTCACCCCATTACGGGGCTCCCGGCGAACCATTGGATAAGATGCGGTGCCTGATGGAGCAGGGTTTCCTGTGTATGGGGCCGGTTACGAAAGCCGGCTGCGGCGGCGATAATCTGGTGCCGCGGTGCATTACCGTCAGAGTCCCTTGCAGGGGATGTTACGGGCCTGTCCAGCACGATGGCAATCAACTCCTTGAGATGTTGAATGCGCTAGCTTCAAACGGAATCGATATCGGTTCGGTGCCCGAATATACAAATCTTCTGAGGTTCTCCGGTGCTCACCGTTTATTGCAGCCCGTGCGAAAATAGAAGGAGGCTGGGTGTATGGCTCGCAGTATTCATATAGCTCCAGTATGCCGCATTGAAGGGCATGCTTCCATTGAGATCAAGCTGGACGACAACGGAAACGTTGCGGACAGCAAGGTCCACTACATGTCCCTGCGCGGGTTCGAAAAATTCATTGAAGGGAAACCTGCGGAAGAGGTTCCGAGAATCGTAAACCGCATCTGCGGGATCTGCCCCTGGCACCACCATATGGCTTCGATGAAGGCCGTCGACCGCTGCTTCGGAGTGACTCCTCCACCGGCCGGCAACAAACTCCGGGAACTTGCCCAGACAATCTCCCATGCCGAAGACAAGCTGCTCAATTTCTACTTCCTTGCAGCTCCCGATTTCGTGATGGGACCCGATGCCGACTACGGCGTCCGGAACGTAATCGGCGTGGTCAAAGTCGCTCCCGAACTTGCCACAAAGGCGGTCCAGGCGCGCTTCAAGACGAAGATGATCCTGGAGCGGCTCGGCGGAAAGGCCATCCATCCGCATGCAAGCGTTGCCGGTGGGTTCTGCAGGCCGCTTCTCGAATCCGAACGGGTGCAATTCCTCGAAGAACTGAAGGAACTGCTGGAGTTCTCCACTTTTACGCTCGACTTTGCCAAGAAGGAAGTCTTTCCGAAATACCTCGATGTGGTCAAGATACTCGGAGTATTCAATTCGGGCTTCCTCGGCACAGTGGACGACCAGGGCAGGCTCAATCTCTATGACGGCAAATTGAGAATGATGAAGCCCGACGGGACCTTCACCGAATTCTCAACTCAGGATTACGCCGACTACCTCGGTGAAGCCGTCGTACCGTTCTCTTACGGCAAAATTCCCTATGCAAAATTCTGGGGCGACGGGTTCTCCATGGACCTCGACAACCTCAAGGGAATTTACCGCGCAAACTGCCTTGCCCGTATAAACGTATGCGACAGCATTTCGACTCCGCGCGCCCAAGCCGAACTCGAAGAGTTCCGCAAACTCTTCGGCCGGCCGGCTCAACTTACGCTCCTCTACCACTGGGCACGCCTGATCGAAGATGTGTATGCCTACGAGCATGCGATCGAACTGCTTGAAGACAAGTCGATAACCGATCCGGATGTACGGGTTTCGGTGGAACCCAGGGCGGGAAGGGGAGTCGGTTGCGTCGAAGCGCCGCGCGGAACCCTGATCCACGATTATTCGACGGATGATAACGGGCTCATCACCCGGGCGAACCTGATCGTCGGAACCACCCACAATCTCGGACCGATGAACATCAGCGTAAACCAGGCCGCGAAGGCGCTCATCAAAAATGGAGAGGTCACGGAGGGCATCCTGAACAGGGTGGAAATGGCCGTACGTGCCTACGACCCCTGAATTTCCTGTGCAACCCATTGCCTGGACGGCAATCCGGTCTTCTCGGTAAAAGTAAGCGGCCCCAACGGCGAAGTAATTAAAAGGTGGCCTGAGAAGTAGAAGCAACAGGATACTCGAGAGAATATAAAAAACCCCCTGAAGGGCGACCTTCAGGGGGTTTTTTTGGGCCCGGGGAGGGTTTGTCCGGATCTGTCCGGTGGTCCGGTCAACAGTTCAACAAATCTTGGCGGCTGGGCGGAATTCGTACTCCTTGTCGTCAGCCTGGAATACGACGCGGTCTTCCTGATTTTCTTTGAGTTGCCCTTCGAGCACTCGTCTGCATCCGAAGCAAAAGTAAGTGATCAGATAGGCCGGCCTTTCCTCTTCGGCGGAAGATTCCGGTCGCACCCGTCCCGCCAGGGGAGTCATACTCAGCTTTTGGCAGACTTCCTGCTTCTCTGTACCGGCATGGCGTGTGATTACCTGATAATTGCCGACGAACTTTACAGGCATTTTGATACTCATGATCCTCACTCCATCGGAATTGAAGGGTTTAGAGAGGAATTCCCGATTCAATTATGCCGAGTTGCTTCATGAGTCCCGAGCCTTCCGGAACATGGGTCTTGGGGTAGCGCTGAAATAACGAAAATACCGCGTGAGTCGATCGATAGTCAATGAAGGGAGTAGGAGAGGACCGGCGTATTTTCAATCTAGTCCGGAAACACGGATTTGGAATGCCCTGGTAGAGGTCAGGTTCATCAGTTGGCCAGGGTGCCTTCCAATTTTTCCAGAATTCTTTTGGGTACGGGATAGGCATCTTTTACAAGATAGAGGCCGAGAATCATCGGATCGAAAGCAATTGCTTCCGCGGCTTTGGAGACTGTGATGCCTTTTTCTTCCATTTGTTCGATAATCTTCAGCTTTCTTTCTTCCATTTCAAACTCCTGTTTTGAAAAGAGATTGGGGACAGCCGTAATATTGCACAGACTTAACAGGAAAAGCAAGTGCTTAACGGATGGTCCGGGAGGGAATGAAACGGGACGGAACTTTTCCGTACGCTACGGGTGGATGAGGATGTTTTATAATGAACGCCAAAATAACAAAAGGCCATAAGGGTTTCCCCTTATGGCCTTCCGTCAAAGCAGAGGGTCTCACAGAACCGGATTAGAGAACAGGAATAAAGAGATCTGCCACCAACGTGAGTTCCGGTCGAGAATTCGAAGCAACAGGAAGAACAAGATCAGCGTCAACAGGAGCATGAACATGAGATGAATTACAGTACGTGAACATGAGCATCAACAGGAGCGAGAGAGTTCACTTGAGCACCAGGATTCGTTCGCACCCACCCTTCCGGGAAATCTGAGCATCAACGCGAGTATCAGTTGCACTTCAGCTTCCGTTTCTGAGAGGTCCCCGCATGAATGTGGAGGCCGGCATGCCTTCAAATTTCACATCAGGCTGCCAGGTACCGGTCTGAACAGGCTTGCCTGCCTTTGAGCAAGCAGATGAGAGAGCAGCTTCAAGATCAACGAGGTCAAATGGCTTCTTCAGAAAAGATTCGATTCGTACTCGATCAAGATCGTTCGCTATCGCCTGGAAATCGTATTCGGAGATGACAATCGCAGCAGTCTCGGGAGCAAGGAGCATGAGTTTTTCGATCAACGAGGGGCCATTTGCATCGGGAAGATGATATTCGAGAATTACAACTGGATGACGAAGCCTCTCTGCAAGAGCCAGCGCTTCACGGGCAGTCGAACAGCTGTCAAAGGCATAGCCTGCCTGATTCAGAAATTTTTCCAAAGAGCGTCGTAACGGAGCGTCATCTTCAACAAGAAGAACTAGATTATCAACACGCACATTCCGCCTCCTGTACTTGGTAAGAGCAAGGAGCGTGCCAATGCAGAAAGAATGAAACAGCTGCTGGAATGAGGGGATTTGGAGCGAGAAAACCGTTCGATTTTAAGAGTTGTTAGTGGAGAATAGTCGCCATATTCTGATTGCGGTGATCAGTGCGGCATTGCGGGTTGAGCCATACATTGCTGTAAATTCACTCACTTAACTGTAAAATGAAGTATATTCTACAGATTGTTCCAGGTTTGGAGCATTTTGTTCAAATTTCAATTCCATATTTTTTCAAACGGTAAAGAAGAATGTGACGTGGAAGTTTCAAGAATCTGGCAGTTTTGGACTTATTTTTGCCGCATTTGTCGAATGCCTGCAAGATTACTTCCTTTTCTATCTCTTCAAGCCCGATTCCTCCGTCGGGCAAAGCAATGCTGAATCTTTCGGCCTGTGCGGGACTCTCAATCCTGTCCGGGTCGAGAAAATGCAGGTGGCGTCCAAGGATCATGTCGTCATTTTCCAGCAGGACAACGCGTTCTATACTGTTGCGCAGTTCGCGGACATTTCCGGGCCACGAATGGGTGAGCAAAAGATGTTCGGCTTTGGGATTGAAACCGCGAAAGTGTTTGCCGTACTTGTCGTTGAATTCTTCCATGAAGGTTTGGGCCAGGGGAAAGATGTCCTCACGCCGTTCCCGCAACGCCGGAAGATCGATCTTGATCGTTGCAAGCCTAAAGTAGAGGTCCTTGCGAAAACCTCCCTGCTCCGCCAGTTGCCACAGGTCCCGGTTACAGGCCGAGACGATTCGAATATCCACTTTTCTCTTCCGGGTACCCCCAACGGCGAAGAATTCCTTTTCCTCCATTACGCGCAGGAGTTTAGCCTGGATTTCGGGGTGGAGATCCACTATCTCATCCAGAAACAGAGTCCCGCCGTCGGCAACCTGCAGCAGACCTTCCTTTCCCTCGGCTTTTGCTCCGGTGAAAGCCCCCTTCTCGTATCCGAAAAGCTCGCTTTCGATTATCTCTGTGGAGAAAGCGGCGCAGTTGAGTGCGACAAAAGGATATGGGGCCCGAGGGCTCTTGGTGTGTATCAGACGGGCGAAAAGTTCTTTCCCCGCGCCGCTCTCGCCCTGGATCAGGACCCCCGCGTCCCTGCTTTGCGCACTTTTGATCGCAAGCATTTGAGCGTCCAGAAAACGCTGGTCCTTCCCGATCAGGCGATCGACCCCTTGAAGCCGCTGGACTTCCTGGCGAAGACGGGAGACTTCATTCTTTAATCCCGCATGCTCAAGCGCATTCTGAATGGTAAGTTCGAATTCATCCAGGTCGACCGGCTTTACGAGGTAGTCGAAAGCTCCCCGCTTTATAGCGGTTACGATATCTTTCACCCGTTCGTAGGCGGTTATCATGACAACGGTGGGGGATGGACGCAATTCCTTGAATCGCGGCAGAAGTTCAAGGCCGCTGCCGTCGGGTAGTCCGATATCGAGCAGGACGAGATCGGGTTCCTCCCGCTCGGCAATCTTGAGACCGGCTGTTCCCGTGTCGGCTTCGATAAGAATGTTGTTCTTCTCGAGTAATCGGCGCATTGCAGATCGGAAAGGCGCCTCGTCGTCCACCACCAGGATCTTGTGTTTTTCACGCATTCAGTTATTCCGAAGTAGATTATTTGTGGCTTTGTATAAGATGGACAGCGGATCGGCCGAGCCGGACAGGAAGAAATAATGTCGGATTCGAAGGCCCGGTTTCCATATTGTAAATGAAATTTTGCAAAAGTGTAGAAAATTCTACACCGGTCTGCCAAAGGTGTATCGTCCGGGTGGCGGGGGCCTTGGCAGCGTCGGTCCATGGGAGTTGCGAATCAGGCTGATTCCGCTTGACAGTGGATGCGATTGTTCCTATAAAAGCGGCACAATACTTTATCCTCGGATGGACAAATGAAGCATAAGTACCTCGGAAAGTCCTCTTATTATTATACCTATCCCGGGCGGTCTGTTCCCGAGCCTCTATAATCCCGTTTTCAGGAGGCCGTGGGCAGATCGCGATCCGATCTGCCCACGGCTTTTTCTTTTTTGAAGCCGTGGTCCATTAGCGAACCACGGCTTTTTTATTTTCCCAACCAACATATACGTGAAAAGGAGCAACGAATGAAAACTAGGATTCTATTATCCCTGGGGGTTCTTGGGGTGGGCCTTTTCGCCCTGGTGCAGATTCTTAGAGCGGAAGCGCATGCTGCACCCGAACCCTACAAGATAGGGGCTGTTTTTTCCATTACCGGTGTGGGGTCGTTTTTGGGGGAACCCGAGAAGAAGACGGCGGAAATGATAGCCGATATGGTAAACAAGCAGGGTGGGATCAACGGGCACCCGCTCGAATTGATCGTGCTCGATGACGAGAGCGATGCGACGAAATGCAATCTGGCAGTGAAGAGGCTGATCAAGAAGGACAAAGTCTCCGTCGTGATCGGCCCGACTCGAAGCGGTGAATCGCTTGCCGTGGTAAATGTGGCCGAAGATGCACAGGTGCCGCTGATTTCATGTGCCACCAGCTATAAGATCGTGACCCCGATCGAGAGCCGGAAGTGGGTTTTCAAGGTAGCGGGTTCCGATGCTCACGTGGTTGGCAAAATGTTTGACTACATGAAGGCGCACGGCATCTCAAAAATAGCCATTATGACGGACAACAGCGGATATGGAGCAAGTGCCCGGGAAGAATTTCTGCGGCTGGCTCCGGAAAGCGGGATTACCATCGTGGCCGATGAGAGGTTCGGTCCTCAGGACACGGATTTGTCGGCGCAGATGACAAAGATCCGTTCCACCCAGCCACAGGCCATAGTGAACTGGTCGGTCGGACCGACGCAGATCCTCGCCATAAAGAGTTGGCGAGACCTGGGAATGGATTCCATTCCCCTTTTCCAGAGCCACGGATTTGGAAATCTGAAGAACCTCGAACTCGCAGGCAAGGCAGGTGAGGGAGTTCTGCTTCCGCTCGCGCGTGTAAATGTCGGTTCGCTGCTGCCGGAAGACCAGCCGCAGAAGAAAGTCATAATCGAGTACACAAAAGAATATGAAACACGGTTCAAAGAACCGGTGTCATCTTTTGGCGGCCATGCCTGGGATGCGATGAACCTGGCGATATCGGCTCTTGCGGCTGTGGGCCCCGACCCGGCGAAGATCAGGGACCATATTGAAAACACAAAGGGTTTTGTCGGCATGCACGGAATATTCAAAATGTCGCCGCAGGATCACAACGGATTGAGTAAAGACGACCTGGAAATGATCGTGGTCAAGGACGGCAAGTGGGCTTTGGTCCGGTAGGTTGATGTTTGGCGGAACGATACGGCTTCAATGCACTCAGGGGACCGCAACCATTGCGATCCCCTGAAATGTTTTAAGAGATGCGGTTAGACGATCAGAAGCGGCCGCATCATTTCATTGTCTTCATGCTCCAGCATATGGCAGTGCCAGACGAATCTGCCGCGGAAAGGTCCAAACGGGACCTTAAGCCGGACAAATTCGCCCGGTCTGATCCTGACGGTGTCCTTCAGTCCTCTTTCGTTCCTGGGAGCAAGCCGCGGGTTTCCGGTTGTGGTAACAACAGGATCGCTATAGGGTCCGGTCCGTCCGTTGGCCGAAACGAACGCATCTACATCAAAATTCTGGTAATCCATTATCAGGAACTGCGTCTGATGGATATGCATCGGGTGCATATCGTCCGTCAGGTTGTAGATGTGCCATATTTCGGTAGTCCCGGCCGTAGGCGTCTCCGTCGGCGCCATCATGAATCCCATGTTGTTTATGAGATGCACGCTGCTGTCGTCGCCCTTGTGTGTCAAGGTGAGATGCCTGTTCATTACCGGGTCTTTAATTACAGGGAATGGCCTGGTTTTTGTCGGTATGGTGAAGGTCGGACCCCTGTCGTCGGTTACTATAAACTTCATGACCTTGTCGCCCACTTGCCCGATCATCATGTCGTTTTTGAGGAGTATTTCCGTCCCGGGCTCGAAGTCTGTAAAATCTACAAGGATATCGGCCCTTTCAGCTGAAGCCAGTGTGACCTTGTTGATCGTGCAGGGATTGGTCAGGAAACCTCCGTCCGTCCCGATCTGTACAAAGTCGATCAGTTCGTTTTCCTCGTTGTCCTCGACTTCGACAAATTTCAGAGCATAGGTTGTGTGATTCGATCCGTTGAGCAGGCGGAAGCGATAGATCGCTCTTTTTACTTTCAGATACGGCCAGATCTTGCCGTTTACCGTGATGAAATCGCCCATGAACTCATCTTGAAAGTCTGCAAAGTCGTCGGGCGGAGGCGGATACCACATGGTTCCGTCTTCATTGAAGGACCGATCCTGAATGATCATGGGAATCTCATAACTACCGGTCGGCAGGTTCATATTATCTTTGCTGCCTAATCCGGTGTTTCCAGGCCTGAGAAGGTAGAAACCGGCAAGACCGGAATGAACCGTCAGGCGGGTTGCTCCCAGGTTATGGTCGTGGTACCAGTAGGTCGCGGGCTGCTGAATGTTCGGATATTCGTAAAGAAGGGAAGTACCGGGCGGGAATCTCGTTTCCGGGTCGCCGTCGGACTCGGGGCGGTCGATAATCCCGTGGGCATGGATGGTAATGTAAGGAACAGGCGTATCGCCCCCCATGAAGAGTGCATCCGCCCCGTGTACCCTGGGATCGACGCAGAGATGGAACCTTTCGAGTTTGTTCGTGATCACGACATTTATGGACTGGTTCTCATAGGCCACAATCGTCGGACCCGGAAAGGTGTTGTTGAATCCCCACATCGGGGTGGCGGGCAGGTCGGAATGAAACTGGTGCGTGACCTCGGTCGCATTGAGATAGTAAAAGGTCTCTCCCCCTCCTTGCGTGGCGACCGCCTCGGCTGGTATGGGCAGGGTATCCTGATAGGGATCGAGATCGAGGGATGCCGGGCTGGAAGGCATATCGCAGGACAGCTGCGCCCTTGCGCTCGGGACCTTTAATTTGCCCGCAACCAGCAAACCGGCTCCTGCTGCGATACCGCACTTCAGGAGCTGTCTTCTGGAAAAAGCCTTTTCCTGCCCATTTTTCTCGTCTGACTTCATCTCTTTTCTCCTTCATTTGGAATGGTCGTTTTGGTAAGCGCAGCAAAGCTTCGTCCGACCTGATCCCAACCAATAACCGGCCGGAACGTGGGAGACCCCCTGGGTGTCGTAGGTGGTGTACAGGAAATGCCCGTGTGGCAAGAACGATGGGCCGTGCCTACAGGAAGTAAATCAGCAATTCCCCGCGGAAGGGATTTACCTTATACGAACGCTTTTAGATGAATTGGGCAATGAAGGGAATGGGTCCTGGAACCCAATTTGAACATGGAAAAGATGTAAGGTCAGCTTTTGAATCGAATTGACATGTTGTCGAAATGACAGAAAAAACGAAGGAAAGTAGATGGTCCCGGATAGTTGGAGCACTTGCCGCCCGGCATTATCAGCCAAATTGCGTATGTCCGATACATCGACCGGGGTACGCAGGGCACTCGAGCTACTGCCAATATGGTATGCCGCAAAGGGTATTTTCGGCCGCAGCCCGCATCGGGACTGGTTTTGCACCTGAAAAACGGAAAAAGCATTTGTGTAGCGCGAGCTTTTGATTAACCGTTACCGAAGAGTAATCCAAAAAAACCTGTGTTCTGCTATTTTCTTACCTCAGAATGGAAACAGGTGTCCGGAAGAGTATGACAGCCTCCAGGGGGAGATGCATGAGAGATCCTACTGTCCGGGTTTGGAAGCTTTCCATTCGTCGGTAGCCTTGAAGTGTCTCGTTTTGTCCGGGGCCTGGACCGAGCGGAACAGAACCTGCCGTTTGTCTACGGAAACCTGTACGAAGGTGTTCATGAGATCGCTGTGCCCGATATTGCCGGCATTTCCGGCATTGATCAGGTGAATACCCCCGTAAGTATCCGGAATGTAGCGCCTTGCGTATACATGAGTATGGGCGCAAAGTACGGCCCTGACCTTGTCTGAATGCTTCAGGAGCAGGCTCCAGAACGGATCGGTATGAAAGTCGTCCGGGATGAAGGGTTCGTGACACGCAACGAAGATGTGGTCCGCCCTTGCGGAGAGAATTGCTTTTTCGAGCCAGCCGAGCAAGGCGGGGTTATCGAGCCGTTTTGCGTAGGGCGCATACTGATCGATCGAAATCATACGGATATTTTTCCAATCGAAGTAATACGTAAGGCTTTCTTTTTCATACAGGGCCGCGTGTACCTTTAGCCGGGGCAACAAATCGTTTAGCATCAGATGCACGTCTTGCGGCCGTTCGTGGTTACCGCGGACCGGAATGAAAGTTGCGGCGGTCCCCATCACTTCCTTGTAGATCCGGGCGGTTTGGTCCGCAGGATCGATATCGCCAAGCCCGACCACGAATTCCGCCGCCGGGAATTTCGAGTCCGCCGGTTTATCCGACTTGATGGCTTCAAGTACATTTCTGTAGCCTTCAACGAAGGAACGGTTGTCGCCGAAGAAGGCGAAAGACCATCTTTCCGCGAGCGCCGACGAGGCCTGGAGAATAATGAGCGCAAAAAGGAGAAATGCCGGCGAAAGCCGGCAAATTTTCCGAAACTTCATATTTTGATGCCTTGGATTTTGGGTTCTAGAAGAGACTTCTCGCCGCCGCTTCCGTCAGTGACACGAACTGATCGGGAAAGATTCCAAGGTATATCATCAACAAAAGGAGTGCAACGCTCAAATAGCGCGTCCAGGAATCAACCTGCAGGGCGGGATACTCTTTCACAGGCTTGAGGAGATATGCGGCCTTGATCACGATCAGATAGTAATAGAGCGAGATCGTGGCATTAATCATGCCGATTATGATCAAAAAGAGATAGCCCTTTTCCAGTGCCGATGCAAATACCAGAAATTTCCCGGTAAACCCTGCTGTAGGGGGAATACCGGCCAGGCCGAAAAGCCCCAGCATCAGCGTCATCGCGAGTAGAGGCGAACGTTTGTGCAGGCCGGCAAGCTCCTTGATCTGCAGATTGTGCCCGTCTTCGGCAATTTTCATGATCACCATAAAGCAGGCATAATTCATAATCAGGTAGGCTGCAGCATAGTAAATCGCGGAGGCAAACCCTCGCTCGGAAAAGGAAAGGATACCGATCAGGATGTAACCTGCGTGGGCAATACTCGAATAGGCCAGGAGCCTCTTTATGTCTTTCTGGATTAGAGCGACAAGATTGCCGAAAGTCATCGACAGAATCGAAAGAGCAATGAAAAGCTTTATCAGCCCCGGGTTTGCACCTGCGGAGAGTCCGCTGAAGCGGATGATCATCGCCGCAGCCGCCATCTTCGATACGGTGGCGATGTAAGCGGTGACCTGGTTTGCGGCTCCCTGGTATACGTCCGGGGCCCAGATGTGAAAAGGGAAGAGGGCCAGCTTGAAAAAGAACCCGGAAAGGGCCAGCAGAAGGCCGATGATCGCAGCGGGTTGGCTTATCACGGCCGGAAGCGTATCGATAAGCTGCGGCACAAAGGTAGTGTGCGTAACTCCAAAGAGCAGGCTGATTCCAAAAATCATCAGGGCCGATGCCGTGACCCCGATCATGAAATACTTGATACCCGTTTCGACGAACTCGTCCGCGTTACGGCGCATCGGTACGAGCAGGTAGAGCGAGTAAGAAGATAGCTCGATGGATACATAGATGGTCAGAAGCTCCACCGAGCTTACCAGCGCCATCATTGCGAACGTGCAGACGAAAATCAGGAAGTAGAATTCTGCATGCTGGCGCGGATCGATCCCTTTCAGCTCGCTGGAAGAAAAGATGACCCAGAAAGTGCCCAAAACCAACAGGATTTTAAATATCTGGCTGAAAAGGTCCACCCGGTAGCAATCGAAGAAAAGCATTCCCTGCTGGTGAGCGGATGCCACCGTTACCAGCAATCCAACGCCTGCAAGAGCGAGCGCCCATTTGTGGAAGACGGCGGGGGCGGAGGTCTTCTTCAGGGAGAATGCGAAAAAGACGAGTGCTGCCATAATGAAGAACAATTCTGGGAGGAAAAGTAAAAAATCTGTCATCTCGTTCCGTTTACCTCGCCTCTATCGGGATC
>JAEZHY010000059.1 GCA_023416335.1 Pseudomonadota bacterium
GTTTGTGGGAGTGGTTGTTTGCAGGGTGAGGACATTATTCGAACAGGTACCCATAGCCGGATCCTGGCCGCCCATTATATGGACCATGTCGGAGGGGTTAGTTCATCCTCTGAAAACGCGTGATTGCCTGCGATCACTGAAAGCAAGCCCTGTGCCGGCTCAGACCCGGCGGCGAATTTGAAGAAGCGGGTTGCCTGTGCAAGACCGCGAATTGCCGAGGGATAGTTATGCAGGGTCGAGGCGCGATACGCTCCAGGGAATAGGGTGGACTGATTCATGCACCGGGGAAGCAGCATATTCGGGTGTTGTCGCGTGGATAATTCCATCCACCCAAGGGACGAAATCATTCGCAAGTGCATCCGGGCATGAGTCGGAGGTAGGACAATTCCATCAACAGAAATGCAGGCGATTATCCGAGTGGGAGACCGGGAAGCCGATCTTTACATAAAGGAGATCGGATTTTACGGTGGAGCAACCCGGAGTGAAAAGCCGCTCCGGGTTGCGCAATTATCAAAAGGTATGCTTTTGCGATGCCATTCGAGGACGAAAATATCCGTGTTACATTCGCTCCTGCCCGGACAAAAACATCGCTGTCGGTCGTTACCAGTTGACCAGAACCGATTTCCCGCCTTCTTTGGCGAGAACGCGGAAGTTGAGATCGGGATGCCTGGCAATAAATTCCTTGAGCGGTTTCTTTTCACTGAACAGAAAGATCCTTGTACCGGAGTTCCATTTCTCGAGTATCTCCTGCTCGGTGACCGTGAGTTTTGGAGCGTTCGCGTCCTGCAGGCCGTACCACAGTACTCCGAATCCGCTGTCGGTTACGTGGACCTGGAGCCCTGTGTAGTAGTTGAGAGTCGAGCCCTTTTCGTAGAAATCGTTGATTACGATCATATCTCCGGGCTTGTGGTAATATTCGATCACCTTGGCCAGGCTCTTTGACGAAAGCACGGGCTCGAAAGCGCTCATCCCGGCGCTGTAGGACTGGCAGAGGCCGACCATCATTGCGGCCAGGAACAGGCAGGAAACAATCCAGCGTTTCCAAAGCGCAAAGACAAAGGCAGCTATCGGACCGACAATGAGGAACACGGCGGTCCTGTGCACCAGCGGCGAAAGGTGTGCGAATGTCGCCGCGGTAAGATCGTGCATGTGCCCGAATGCGAGGTTGTAGTATTCGGGATTGACCGTGAGGGTGCTCGCAAGGTTGGTCGCCTGAGCTGCATGGTTTCCTATCCAGGTGAGGGCTATCATGCCCGCACCGGCGGCAACGGAGACAAGGGCGGCAGTGCCGAGTCCGATGAGGCCCCATCTTCGGGAGATGTTGTTCTCCGGAGAGTCGAGGTCCGAAATCCCTTTCCCGAGCAAAAGCGCAAAAGCTGCCAGGGTGGGAAAAGTATAGTATTCCTGCGTCGTGCTGAAGGCAAAGAACGTCAGGATCACCGCAATCCAGACACATAGAAAGAGGACGACGCGCGCTGTCCTGTCCGCTGGGCGAAGCGATCTGGGGAAATTGCGCACGATGCTCCAGAGGAAGGCACTCCATGGGAATAGCCAGACAAGGTGCAGGCCCCAGAAAACGAGGAGCGGCACGGTGTCGTAGTCTTTTGGGTAGCGCAACCCCAGGTAGCGCAGCAGGTGTTCCCGGATGAAGTAGAACCAGAGAAAATCGGAGTTGGCAAGTGCGGCGGCGATATGCCACGGGGCGGCTATCAGGAGGAAAATGATTATGCCGTATCCGAACTGGATCCTGCGCAGTACCTTCCAGTTCCAGGTGACCACGATATGAGCGAGAATTATTGCGCCGGTGAAAATGACGCCGACAAGGCCCTTGGTGATGACTGCCAGTGCTGCGGAGGCAAACAGGCCCGCGCAAGGAAGGTCGACTGGGCCGATCTTCCTTGGTTCGTAATCGGTATCGACCGCGATCTGCAGGTACATATAGAGGCAGAAAGCGAGAAAGAAGGAGAGCATCACGTCCGGGATGAGAATTCGCGTAAAAGCGAAAGGTCCGAGCGCGGTCGCTATGACCAGACCGGAGTAGAATCCTCCCTTTTCTCCCCAGAATCGCGTTCCGAAGCGGTAGACCAAAAGTGTGAGAAACAGGGCGAACAGGGCGAGCGGCAGTCTCACTGCCCAGTCATGCAATCCGAAAATGGTGACCGAAGTGGCCGCCAGCCAGTACATGAGCGGGGCTTTTTCAAGGTAGCGAATGCCGTTGTTTATCCTGAGCGTGGTCCAGTCACCTGAGAGAACCATCTCGCGAACGGCTTCTGCGTGGAATGAATCCGCATCGTCGAGCAACGCCGGACGGGTAATGTTGCCGAGAAATATCGCCGACCAGAGGACCAGCAGGACGAGAGGGTAGAGCAGATTTCTTGAGAGCATCATGTACCGAGACTTCTATTTTGAGAATCGGGAATTTATTCCGGTTTCGTCGGGTTAAGCTTGTTTCTTCGATCGTTCTTTGTAGATCAGGTAGAGATTTCTCACATAAATCAGCAGACCGCCTCCCTGGCCGAGAATGAACACCGGATCTTTGCGGAGTATCGCGTAGACGAGCAGAACAGCCCCGCCCCCAACGCTGAAATACCAGAACGAGAGAGGAACGACGCTCTTTCTTTCTCTCTCGCTGGCAATCCACTGGGCGAAGAACCTTGCGGAAAAAAAGGCCTGCCCGAAAAATCCGAGGATGTACACGTAATTATTAAGAGACCATTGTATCATCTCGTGAAAGCTGGATATGTTTGTTGCGCTTCCCATACCTGTAGTTTTCCGATCTTCCCGGTAATAATAAAAAAATACCCCCTGAAGGGGTGAAAGGTTTTTCCTTTTTATGCTTGCCTGGATTTCAAGGTTAGCCGGAAGCCGCCATTATGGATAGAAAGGCAAAACTTGAAAAGAGGAAATTCGCAAAAGAGTTTCTTTTTCCGGGAAGATTGGCGCCGCAAGTTTAATGGATGCTCCATTCACAGTGTTGGGGCACGGTCTTCCGACCGTGCCCCGTAACCCCGGAGGATCACACCTGGTTGCTGCTGCCTCTGTTCAGTGCCTGCCGGGTTGTGATAAGATTTTAGTTACTGCATTTACAACTTCTTCTTCTGCCGAGCTTGAGGGCAAAGAAGAGGTAATTCATATCTGATTGGATTTTCGGATGTTGATTCTCGGCATAGAGAGTTCCTGTGATGAAACGGCGGCTGCCGTTGTGAGGGATGGCAGCACGATTCTGTCCAGTGTGGTGGCGAGCCAGGTAAAGATACACGGCCCATATGGGGGAGTTGTGCCGGAATTGGCTTCCAGAAAGCACCTGGAGTACATTATCCCGGTGATTGAAAGCGCTCTTTCCCAATCCGGGTGTTCAAAAGATGATATTGATGCTCTTGCAGTCACGCGGGGGCCCGGTCTTGTCGGCGCCCTTCTGGTTGGTTTGAGCGCTGCCAAGTCGATGGCTTATGCTCTGGGCAAGCCTCTCATTCCGGTAAATCACCTGGAGGGGCATATCCAGGCGGCGTTCCTGGGAAACGAACGACCCGAAAAACCATTTGTCTGCCTGGTCGTATCGGGCGGGCATACCGCATTGTATCGCGTTGATCCCGACGGAAGGAGCGAACTGCTCGGCGCTACCAGGGACGACGCGGCGGGAGAGGCCTTCGACAAGGTCGCAAAACTGCTGGACATCGGCTATCCCGGCGGTATCATCATTGACCGGCTTGCTGCCGAAGGGAATCCGGAAGCATTCCATTTCCCACGGTCCCGCATTGACAAAAACTCCCTGGAATTCAGCTTCAGCGGACTCAAGACCGCGGCGGCTAATTTTATTCGGCAAAACGGTCCTCCCGCATCGGACGCCAAGGCCGGGGCATACGCGCTCACCGATTTCGCCGCGAGCTTTCAGGAAGCGATCGTCGATGTTCTGGTCGAAAAGAGTTTCATGGCCGCCGAGCAGTGCGGAGTAACCGAAATCGCGGCTGTGGGCGGTGTTGCCGCAAACAGCAGGCTCAGGCTCAAGCTGAGCCGTGAAGCCGAAACGAAAGGCATAAAATTGTATTTGCCTCCGGTCAAGTTCTGTACGGATAATGCTGTGATGATCGCTGCTGCGGCTTACCGAGTGTGGATGCGTTGCGGTTTTGAGCAGAATATGCTCGAATTGGATGCTTTTTCGAGATGAATTCTGCCCCCCGTGACGAGCCTCGAATGGCCGAATTTCTATCACCAGCCCAGTATTTCGCATCCGCTGAAGCCGGTCCCCGGAAGCGCTTCGGACAGCATTTTCTTGCCCAGCCCGCAACTGCCTCGCGCATCGTTCAGTCCGCCGAACTGAGCGCTTCGGATGTCGCAGTCGAAATAGGCCCGGGTCTTGGCGCACTCACCCGGTTCATTCTGCCGGTTGTTCACAGACTATACCTGGTGGAAGTTGATCGGGACATGGCTGAGTATCTGCGTGAGAGGCTTCCCCAGCCTGAAATCGCATCCGTGGTCGAAAAAGATGTTCTCGAATTCGACTTTGCGGGACTTCATCAGAAAGTTGGCCGGCGCTTGGTGCTGATCGGTAATCTCCCCTACAACATAAGTTCTCCTATTATGTTTCATCTGCTCGAAGCCTTTCCCGTAGTCGAGCGTGCCGTATTCATGGTGCAGAAGGAAGTGGGCATCCGCTTTGCCGCAAGCCCCGGGACGAAAGACTATGGCGTCCTTTCAGTGCTGCTTGGGATTTACGCCAGGGTAACGCCTTTATTCACTGTCGGCCCCAGGCAGTTTTACCCCCCGCCAAAAGTGGATTCGATTGTGCTGCGAATGGATTTCGCCGATGAATCCCCAACACGGATTCCCTTT
Organism: Pseudomonadota bacterium; assembly: GCA_023416335.1. The sequence goes on from JAEZHY010000059.1 coordinate 4,831, forward strand.
GATTTCCTTCGACAGTTCGTAAGCAAGGCCTTCCAACAGCGGCGGAAGACCTTGAGCAACAGCCTGAAAGGCGTGTTCGGCACGGCAGCGGCCACATTGGATGCCGCATACGAGGAAATCGCAATCGACCCTAAAAGACGGCCGGAAACTCTGAGTCCTGCCGAATTCCTCGCGCTGGCTCAGAAAATCCATGAAAAACTCAAGTCCGGCAAGCAGTTGTAAAATTCCGTCACTATGTTAGAATGCCGCCCCTGGTAACCCCTTATAAAATATTTTATCGTGATATCAGCGAATTCTATTCATCCGACAGGATGAAGACGGAGATATTTCAGTCCTGATGGAAAAGGAAACATTTGCCGGCAAGGTGGCTTTGGTGACGGGCAGTTCGCGCGGGATCGGCCGCGCCGTGGCGCTTGCGTTTGCTCGTGCCGGAGCGGATGTGATTGTAAATCACTCTAAAGCGGGCGGGTCATCCCAAACCAAAGCTGAGGAGGTCTGCAATGAAATCGAAGCTCTCGGATCAAAGGCAGCTGCAATCCCGGCCGATATTTCATCAAAGGCTTCCGTAAAGGAACTCTTCGCGAAGGCCTCAGAGCGCTTCGGTCGCCTGGACTTCCTGGTCCTCAATGCCGCAAAGGCGCCGTTCAAGCCATTGGAAAAGTTGCTGGAAAGGGATCTTCGGCAGCTCATAGAGACAAACTTCATGGGCAACATTTTCTGTATCCAGGAAGCAGTACGTCTGCTGCAGGCTTCACAGGGCAAGATTGTCTTTATTTCGAGCCTTGGCAGCCGGTACTACAATCCGTCATACCCGCTGGGAAGCATGAAAGCGGCTATGGAATCGGTGGTCAGGGACTGCGCCGAAAGCCTGGGAGAAAAGAACATTTCTGTAAACGCCGTTTGCGGCGGGATCGTAAAAACGGATTCCTTCAAAGTCCTCCGAATGTACATGGAGGATCTCGGCCGCATCCCGGATGAGCTTTGCGTGAGCCCGGAGGCGATGGCCGATGTGGCTCTCTTTCTGTGCAGCCCGGCGGCCCGGTCGATTCGCGGCCAGACTATCGTGGTTGACAATGGTTTGAGCAATAGACTATATCGCCCCGCGTGGGCAAAAAAGCCATAATTCAAATAGAGAAGGTTGGGACGCCGATGAAACAGAATCTCATTCCCGAGCAGAAAGTTCTGGAAGAAGTCAGGAAAGCAATTTCCGAAGGACTCGATATCAACCCGGACACGGTCAAGCCTGAAAGTTCACTTATCAAAGACCTTGGCGCCGAATCCCTCGATTTTCTGGATATCAACTACCGTCTCGAGCAGACTTTCGGTATCAAGATGGCTCGGCATTCCGTCCTGGAACACATGGAAGAGATGTTCGGGGAAGAATCGGCCATCGATTCCGACGGCAAGCTGACCGATAAGGCTGCGAAGGTTCTGAGCCTTCGGTATAATGACGCAAGCTTCCATCTGGAATCCGGAATGGACATGGATGAATTGCCCGCCATGGTTACGGTTCAGTCGATTGCGGATGGAGTAATGAATCTGCTGGATAGCATGCCTGAGAAATGTTCCTGTGGAGCAGACAGTTGGAAAGTTGAAGAAGAAACAAAGATACAGTGCGGAGCATGCAGTGAACCCGCAGCCTTCACCAACGGCGACGACCTGATCGACGAATGGCTGAAGAGCGTGCAGGAGAAAGAGAAAATTTTCTAGCCGTTACGGCTGTCCTTAAGACTGATTGCACCTCGTCCATTGCTTGTTGAGAAAGCCTGCTCTTATTTTCCGGCGGGATTCGGAAACTGATATGCCTCAGAAGTCAAATCGAGTGGTCGTCACCGGACTTGGGATGATCACTCCAATCGGGAAGAGTAGCCGGGATACCTTCGAGAACGCGCGCAAAGGAGTCTCAGGAATAGACTTTCTGCGCTCATTCGAAACGGAAGGACTGCCATGTCGGATCGGTGGTCAGGTCAGCGATTCCTGGCTGAACGGCCTGCACGTGAACGGTGTACAGGGGATCGAGAAGTGCAGCTCGCGCGGCATTAAGCTCATGGTCTCCGCCGCATCGGAAGCGTCCGAAATGGCCCGCCTGGACCAGGTGGTTGACAGAGGACGCGTAGGCGTAAGCCTTGGCTACCATGCCGAGACCCCGTCCGTAGAGGACATGCTCCTTTTCTACCGCCACAGCGGGCGCGGCACGTGGGATATCAAGGGCCTTTCAAAGAAGGAGGCCTACTCCTTCTTTAACTTCTTCCGGAGAAAGCCGGATGTCGGTACTTCGCTCGTTTCACTCCTGTTTGACTGCCGCGGGAGCAATCTTACGATTGTATCCGCGTGTGCCGCAGGTTCGCAGGCCATCGGCGAAGCTTACCGAATCATAAGGGAAGGCCGGGCAGACATTATGATGGCCGGAGGCTGTGAATCGAATCTCAATTTCTCCGGCTTCGTCGGTTTCGTTCTGATTCGCGCTCTTTCGGAAAAAAATGCAGTGCCGCAGAAGGCTTCCAGGCCCTTTGACCGCAAAAGAAGCGGCTTTGTAATGTCCGAAGGCGCCGCATCGCTTGTTCTCGAAAGCCTGGATCATGCACTCGAACGAAATGTCCCGATCCTGGGCGAAGTTCTGGGCTATGGATCTTCTGCGGACGCATACCGGATTACGGATATCCATCCCAAGGGCGACGGGGCTTTCCTGGCGATGCAGGGGGCTATTCGCGACGCGGGGCTTACAACGTCCGATATCGAATACATCAATGCTCACGGGACTTCGACTGTCCAGAACGACTATATCGAGACCCTTGCTATCAAAAGAGTCTTCGGCGACACGGCAAAAAGCATTCCCGTGAGTTCGAACAAGTCCATGATCGGACACACCATAGCCGGTGCGGGTGCGATCGAAGCGGGACTTACGTTGATGGGCATGAAGAATTCGGTAATCCTTCCGACCATAAACTACGAGTTTTCCGATCCGAAGTGCGACCTCGATTATGTTCCCAACGAGGCGCGGGAAGTGGAACACGGCATAGCGATTTCTAACTCCTTCGGCTTCGGCGGGCAAAATGCCTGCCTGTGTCTCGGCAAATACACCAGATGAGTTCATCCAGGCCGATAGATTTGGCGCGGTTTCCCGACCGTGCCCCGGGGCAGGAAATTGTAATTACCGGAATGGGGGCAGTTTGCGCGCTGGGCAGTACAGTCCCTGAGATTTGGGAGAACCTGCTGTCGGGGAAATCTGGGGTCGGGCCCGTAACAGGATTCGATGCCGGCGCGTTCGGCCTTGCCGCGCAAGTCAAGAATCTCGACGAGATCAAAAGCGATATTCCTCCCCAGCTTGCGAAGACAATGGGCAAGCACCTCTCACTGCTCCTGAAATCGACAGACGAAGCATACCGTCATGCAGTCCTGGCAGGGGCCGGATTTGCGCCCGGGGACGTGGGATTTTTTACCGGAATGGGCATGGTCGACTACCATGTAGAAGACCTGCTGCCTGCAGTTTTGAAATCTCTCTCAACGGAAGGCGAACTCGATTACGACAAGTTCTTCTCCCGCGGGTACCAGGAAATCTATCCACTGTGGTCGCTGGGGATGCTCAACAACGTCGCTTTTTGCCAGGCAGCGATACACTTTGGAATTCGCGGCGAAAATCTTGTCCTGGCTCCGCACGGTGACTCGGGAATCATGGCGCTTGCCGAAGCCGTCAATGCCCTCCGGGAAGGCAGGGCGCTGGTCGCCTTGGCGGGCGGCGTGAGCGAGGAAGTCTCTGCTCCAAGCTTGGCGCGAGCCGCGTTGAACGGCCTGAGCAACGAATCGGTGCTTGGAGATTCAGTCGGGCTACCGCTCGGTGAAGGTAGCGCGATGCTTGTTTGCGAACCTCTCTCTCCTGCACGGAAGAGGGGGATCGAACCTCTGGCGGCAATATGCGGATTCGGGTTTTCCTGTGCGCGGGAATCTGCCGGCAGTTCCCCCCATTGCGAGGGCCTGACTGCTTCCATGCAGAGCGCTCTTTCGCAGGCAGGGCTGGGACCGGAGCAAATCGATGTTGTCATGCTCGGATCCTGGAAACACCGGGAAGAGTCTAGAGCGATAGACAAAGTTTTTTGCGGAGAAGAGGGTACTGGACCGATCCTTGTTTCAGCCATTCCCGCATTGGGAGAACTCCTTGCGGCGGGTCCGATTTTGAACGCGATAATTGGAATTCGCATCCTCAACTCCGGAACGGTGCCGGAAGCAATGTCGGTCAAAAGGGCAGGGGACAATGACTTTTCCCGCGGGGGAATGGACCTCGATGCTGCGCGTGTTCTTATAAATACAGTGAGCTACGAAGGGCAATGCGCATCGTTTGTGATAAAAAAGTGCGCGTGTTGAACCGGATAAGGGTTTATCAGCCCACTCGAAGTACGGAAAAATATGAGACTTCTTCTTTATGACCGCATCACCAGCCTCACCCCCGGGGAATCCATTGCCGGGATCAAGACCTTCTCGCTCTCCGAGGAGTTCTTCCGGAGACATTTCAGCAAAGAAGCTCTCATTCCCGGTGTGATGTACATCGAAGCAATGGCCCAGTTGCTGGGGTGGCTGGTTATTTATACGCATGACTTCAAGCTTTCCGCTGTGATGTCGCTTGTGGAGGACGTAAAGGTTTCCCCGAATCTGAGACCCGGGTTTTCCGCGGAAATTTCCGGTCGACTCCTTTCCACGTCGAAAACCGATTCTCTCGGATCGGCGCGCATCGTTGTCGACGGCCGGGAAATAGCATCCATGAGTCGCATAATCTATGTCCATACGCAAAAAGCGGATCCCGAGCAGCTTCGGGGTATGTTCCGCTATTACGGCGGATGGACCCGGGCTGAAGAAGGCTGATGCGATGAGCCGAAAGGTCGTCATAACAGGGCTCGGCCTCGCCACCTCACTGGGCCTGGAAGTTGAGGAGAACTGGGAAAAAGCCCTCGGGGGCATCTCCGGAATCCGCAAAATCGAGCTTCCAAATGCCGGCAAATCGGCGGTGCAGGCTGCCGGGCAGATTCTTGACGAGGATTGGGCGACAATCTGTCGTGAGTTTCCGGCCGAAGCGGAGAGCGAGGGCGAGCGGAGGACCCTGTTTGCCCTTTGGGCTGCCGACAAAGCGTTCCGTGATGCCTGTATGAACTTTGAGTCCGGTCTGCGCACGCGCTACGGTGTTGCGCTGGCATCGGGGCTGGGAATAAACCGGGTCGAAGATATTCACGGATGGCTGGGGCCGGGAAAAGAGTTCGACTACTCCCGGTTTTCTCGGGAATTCAACCGCGTACACCGGGAATCGATAATGCGGAACAATTCCAGCAGGCCCGCTGCGCTCATTTCCCAAAAGTTCGGCCTGCACGGAATCAATGCAACTGTGACTACAGCGTGCGCTTCAGCCACTCAGGCCATCGGAACGGGTTTCAGGGCTATCAGGCGCGGCGATGCGGATCTTGTCCTGGCCGGTGGGGCGGACTCCATGCTCAATCCGATAGGACTGATTTTCTTCGTGCTTCTCGGTTCCACAGCCGTTTCGCGCATGGACGCTTCAGCCCTCTGCCGTCCTTTTGACAGGAAAAGATCGGGGCTGGTCATGGGCGAAGGCGCCGGCATCGCTGTGCTGGAGGAGGAAACGCATGCGCGCAGGCGCGGCGCTCGTGTCTATGCCGAAGTTGCGGGATACGGTTCGACCATGGATGCCTATCGGCTCACGGCTCCCGAACCGGAGGGCAATGGAGCGGAAGGCTCCATGAGGCGTGCTCTGGCGGATGCAGGGATGGATCCTTCCGAAATCGACTACATCAACGCGCACGGTACTTCGACGAAACTGAACGACGCCGCCGAGACGCTTGCCATCAAAAAGGTGTTCGGAGAGCATGCCCGAAATCTTGCAATCAGCTCCAGCAAGTCTTTGATAGGGCACCTGCTGGCCGGTTCCGGCGGTCCGGAATTCGTTTTCACTGTTCTTTCGGTAGTTCGGGATAAAATTCATCCGACTCTCAATCTGACAAACCCGGACCCGAAATGCGATCTCGATTATGTACCCGAAGGCGCAAGGTCAAAGCGCGTCCGGGCGGCCCTCTCGAACTCCTTTGGATTCGGCGGTCAGAACGCCGGCATTGTGGTCCGGAAATATGCCGGTTGAGGTGATTATGAATAAACTGGATCTGAGAGGAAGATCCGCACTGGTGACGGGAGGCGCCCGTGGAATCGGCGCTGCTATCTGTCGTACGCTCGCTTTAGCGGGTGCAAAGGTCCTGATCAATTACAACAGGTCCCGGGAGAAAGCCGTAGCACTTCGCGATGAGATATGCGCGGAAGGATTCGAGGCGGAAATCTTCCAGGCCGACGTAGCCGAACCCGCCCAGGTAGAGGCGCTCTTCAGACATGCTCGGAGTATTTTCGGGGGGTTGGATATCCTCGTTAACAATGCGGGGATCGTCAAGGATACATTGCTCCTTACGATGGATCTGCCCGACTGGGAAAAGGTCCACAATATAAACCTTCGCGGTGCCTTTTTGACTACCCGAATGGCCGCCGAACTCATGATGCAGAAACGCTCTGGGAAGATAATCAACATCGCTTCGGTTTCGGGCATACGCGGGGGGCGAGGCCAGACTAATTATGCGTCCGCAAAAGGGGGCCTCATATCGTTCACACGGGCATGCGCGGTTGAACTTGCACCAAAGGGAATTCTGGTAAACGCCGTCCTGCCCGGGATGATCGAAACCGAGATGAGCAGCCGCACAAGGAAGCGTGCCGGGGAGATAATCCTTGAGCGCATACCCGTCCAGAAATTTGGCAGCCCCCAGGATGTTGCCGATCTGGTGGTCTTTCTTGCCTCCGATCTGTCGAATTACATTACCGGCCAGGCAATCCCGGTGGATGGAGGGTTGAGCATTTCATGATGCGAATCCTCCATGGCATAGATATCGTTCACGTTTCGAAGATAAAAAAGATCATGCTTTCCCGGGAGGCCTTCGCGAACGAAGTCTTTAGCGACAGGGAACGCGAATATTGCCTCTCCAGGCGCGATCCATACGTTCACTTTGCAGGCCGCTTTGCAGCAAAGGAAGCTACGCTCAAAGCACTGGGGACCGGACTGTCCGGGAACGGGATCGACGGTGCGCTCGCCGAGATCGAAGTGACCCCTGACAGGACCGGGAGACCGGAACTATCGCTGAGCGGCTGGACTGCGAAGGTGGGAGCTCGAAAAAATGTTTGCCGGCATACCGTTTCCATTTCGCATTCGGGTGACTACGCAGTTGCGTCCGTCATTCTGACCGCGAATGCCCCGGAAGCGGATGAGACCAGGAGATAGTGCATGAGATATTTGCTCGTCGATCGCGTAACGAGCTGGGACAAGGCAGGCCAAATCACCGGGATCAAGAACGTGGCGATGAGCGAGGATTTCCTGGAGTTCCATTTTCCGAAAAATCCGATCATGCCGGGCATAATGATGCTGGAAGCTTTGGTGCAGCTAGCCGGGTGGCTTGAGGCCGCCTCTTCCGAATTTCAGAAATGGTTTCTGCTGTCCAAAGTATTGAAGAGCAACTTTTACGGGTTTGTCCTGCCCGGAGACCAACTGACCCTGAAGGTGGGAGTCGCGCAGGGACCATCACAGGATCTCAACGTGTACAGCGGTGTGGGAGAGGTGAACGGAAAGCGAAAGATCAAGGCCGAATTCCAAGGCAGCCTTGTCGATCTGGGGTCGATAGAAGAGGCCGAAGAACAGAAGCGCTTTTTCGGAATTCTCACCCGGAGCATCAAGTTTTAAAGATGGCAGCCGGAGCTGCCGGGACTGGAGTTCCCGAGCAGGAACTTGGAAAGCCTCGTAACGAGGCAGGACAGCGGAAAAGACTGCAGAAGGTGAACAGTGCGCCAGGTAGGGGCGGGCACAAAGTTTTATCGTGCCCACCATCCGCCCTTTCGGATCGGGGCGGGCAGGAAATGGCGTTCAGCGGGATTTGACGGAAAGTGGGCACCCCCAAAACAGGGGTGCCCACCCTACGCGTCTCCGAGTCAAAAATCAACTTTTGAGAAGAGAAAATGTCTCAATCACGTCGAGTAGTTATAACCGGGATGGGCCTTGTCACTTCGCTGGGAAAAGGTGTTGAGGCAAACTGGCAGGGAATCCTTCAGGGAAAAACCGGAATAGAGCGGCATACGCGGGATGATCAGCCCGAATACCTCCAGTATTTTGGAGAAGCAAAAGAATGCGACAAGCTGGAGGACATTCCCTCCAGTCTGGCCGGGCAGATGCGATTCCTCAACCGCGGATCCATGCTTGGGTTCGAAGCGGCAAGAGAGGCTGTCCGGAATTCGGGAATCATGCTCTCCGGCATCGAAAAGGAACGCCGCGCGCTTTTCATCGCCTCAGGGGACCTCACGAAGGTTGGATACGAATTCATGTACCCGGCCTTGAAGGACGGGATCAAGGGAGACGGGAAGACCATCAATTATCCCGTGCTGAACAAATCCACGATGAACAAAGTAAATCCTTTCTTCCTCCTGGAATCGATCTGCAATAATCTCTTCAGTTTCCTTTCCGCCGTTTTCGAATTTATGGGTCCAAATACGAGTCTGGGGACTATGTCACCCTGCGGGGGACATGCTTTTGAACTCGCATGGCGCAGAATCAGTTCAGGAGAGGCCGATGCGGCTCTTGCCGTGGGTTGCGGCAACTGGATCACTGAAATCCCGATGTTTGAAATGGAAGGCCTTGGAATTCTCTCCAAGTCAAAAGATGGACCGAATTCGTTCAGGCCTTTGGATAAGGGACGAGACGGATTTCTTCCCGGAGAAGGCGGAGCCGCCATACTTCTGGAGGAATATGAGCACGCGAAAAAGCGGGGAGCGCAGATCGCGGAAATAAAGGCTATGGGCAACTGCCTGGAACCGCCGACCGGCAAGGGATTGAGCGTTCCGGAAAAAATATCGAAAAGGGCGATGCTTGAAGCATTGGAGGGAGCCCAATTGGAAGCCCGGGATCTCGCGTTCATCTGTCCTCATGGCAGCGGCACACGGAAAGGGGATCGCTCCGAGCTAAACTCTATTGTTGACGTACTCGGGGCCTCTCGCGGCTCCGTTCCCATCTGCGCCCTGAAGCCCTACACAGGGCATATGGGGGCTGCAAGCGATCTGTGCGAACTCATCCTTGGAATGAAGGCCTTGTCGGAGGGAGTTGTTCCGGGAACTCTCAATTTTTTCAGGGCGGAACCGGAGTTTGAAGATTTGAAGATTTCGGCAGCGCTCCAGGAAGCGAAAGGGAAAAACTTCCTTTCGGTCAGTTACGGGATACTTGGCGAGTCTTCGTGCGTCCTGCTTGAAAGTTGCGCACAGTAACAGATGAAGAAAAAACGAAAATCTCTCCAGATAATTGAATACGTTGCTTTCCACTGTGCGGTAGCTTTTGCGAGGGCACTCCCTTTGAGAGTGTTAAAGGGGCTTTCTGCCGTTTTGGGCAATATCCTTTACCGCACGATTCCTCGCAGGCGGAAGATAGCCGTTCAAAACGTTAGGATCGCTTTCGGCGACCGTCTTTCCGAAGGGGAAATCAGAAGAATCGCTCGCCTGAGCTGCCAGTCCTTCTTTCTTACCGCAATCGAGATAATAAGATCGCCGTTCCGGTTTGACGGTGACAAAATCGTCAGGAATGACAAGTACAAGACACAGCATCTCGAGGAGCTTTTCCGGAAAGCTAAGAAGATTCATGACGAAGCCGGAGGATGCATCTTCCTTACTCCCCATCTCGGGAACTGGGAACTCCTGCCTTATGTCAGTTCACTCATCGGGATCCCCCTTGCGATAGTCATCCGTCCGCTTGACAATGCCTACCTCGAACGGGCTATTCTTTCCAGCAGGATTGCCAGCGGTCAGTTGATGATCCCGAAGAAGAACGCGATGTTTTCGCTGGAGCGCATGCTGCGCCAGGGAAAGTCGATCGGAATGCTGCCCGACCAGAGCACGAGCAGAGGCATCCGGGTCGAGTTCTTCGGTGAGGAAGCCACAATCACGCCGATTCCGGCTCTTCTTGCCATAACATACCGGCGTCCGGTAGTTGTCGTGGCTGCATGCCGGACCGACGATCCCTACTACTTCGAAGGATTCGTCTCCGATCCCATCCGGCCGGACCCCGACAAGAACGGAGAACAGGCCGAGATCGTGAGAATATCCAGGCAGATCAACGCGGAAATGGAGACCGTCATCCGGAAATATCCCGAACAGTACCTGTGGATGCATAACAGGTGGAAGAAGTCCGACCGGAAGCCGATTTTCGGGAATATGAAATAGAGGGTGGAACAGGCTGCACGTATCGAGAGGGATCTTCCAGTTGCGCTGAAAGCGCTGCATAGCCATTAGCCCAAGGACAGAGCAACGCCGCCCCCGGGATTGGACAAGCCGGTGCTCCGATTTTCCCCGAAGGGGATAGGACCGGATGGTGGTACAATGCGGCCGTTATTTTGAATTCGGCTTTTCCGCTCCTTCCTCGTTCTCTCTTCTGCAGACATTGACACCCTCCCCGGAATTTTTTCAACCCTTACCACCCCTAATAAACCATGATAAAGCCTGATAAACCCTGACCGGGAGAGATTTGTAACCCTGATAAACCCTGACACAGGCCTGACAGAGATCTGACGCGGGTTGAAATGAGCTAACAAAGCCTGACACGGTTGAACGAAAAAACGGTGTAGCGCTATTGAGCAAACCGGCCAACCCGGGTCGGTTGCGTCGGAGTCCGGATCGCAACCCGTCACCTCCGGCCCGGTGAAAGAGGAATTCTTCTATTCGGTTTTCAAAGATCTATCCGCATCCCGGGGATTCTTTATTATTTCCCTATGCAATCAGGGATGGAATCGCAGCGCATCATAAAGGATGTGTTTTTCAGGTAGGGAAATTCGAGTTGAAAAAATTTACCGCATTGTATGGAAGGCTGCCCGGAGGAGGTTTATGGCAACAGGCTGAAGGGGATAAATCGAGGTGCTCACGGCATGGTCAGGAGACCACGTCCAACGAATGCCTTCAAGTGGCGCGGTTGGAAAACCGCGCCACAATTCTTGGTGGAAGAATCCTCGATCGCTTGAGTTGACGCTGATGAACCGGAGCTTGGGAACCGGCGGTGGATAAATTAGTGCCCTCGCATTTCAGGCTCTTCAGTAGAGATTCAATAGAGGATAAGATGTGGAAGAAAGGTGTTTCGGGAGTATCTAAACATCCTCTCCCGCCTTCTTCTGAATCCGCATTTTTTGTAGAAGCGCATCGAATGACTGTGTCTTTACCACACGACCGAATGTGTTCCTGTAGTTATCGATAATGCTGACTCCATCGATGATCACATCCCGGATCAGCCACTTCGAGCCCTTCTGCTCGACTATGTAT
>JAEZHY010000099.1 GCA_023416335.1 Pseudomonadota bacterium
TAGCTTCCCTGCCCCTGCAACGGTTTCAAACAGCTCTTCCGATACCTGTTCAGGAATATGCGCAAAGACATTTCCTTTTCTCACAATCATCCCTTTCACATATATTCGATATTAGGTTTTTACCTCAATGGCAGTTTCCACTATTAACAGTGGTATACTCTGCATCGTCGATTTTCATTTCGCAACATCAAAAGCCCAACATTCTCGATACGAGAAATTGACATTTGCAACCCGACACGTTATAGGTGATAGATGATCCTGCGCTTCCGCCACAAGGGCTTGCAGCAATTATTCACGCGCGGAGATACAAGTGCCGTATCTGCGCAGAATCCAAAGAAGCTCCATCTTATTCTCGCGTATCTGAACGTGAGTCAAAAGCCCCAGGATATGGATTTACCTGGCTTACAGCTCCATCCTTTAAAAGGAGAACGAAAAGGCCAATGGGCCGTATCGGTTTCCGGGAATCTCAGGATCGTTTTCGAGTTCGAAAGTGAAAATGCCACTAACGTCGATTTAGTCGATTATCATTGAATGCCGGAAAGGAAGCAAAATCATGAAGATGCATAATCCTCCGCATCCCGGTGAAATAATCCGTGAGTTATGCCTTGATCCTCTCGGTTTAACAGTCACTGCGGCGGCCAAAGGCCTTGGAATCACACGCAAGACCCTGTCTGAACTTCTGAACGGCCATAGTGGCGTGTCACCTGAAATGGCTATCCGCCTGTCGAAAGCATTTGGAGGCAGTCCCGAAACATGGCTCGGCCTCCAGATGCAGTACGACCTGTGGCACGCGGAGCAGCATGCCGACCATATCAATGTTACTCGGTTTGCAGATCGCCACTTCGATGGATGTGGCCCTGGCCCTGCTGAGACTTAGCAACACACCCCATTCCAGTACCTTTTCTTTATCCCTCAACGCTCACACTGATCTCTTCCCACACTTTACATATATCCAGGCAAATTTCACATCTCCACAAAACGTAAAAACCCCGAAGGGCAGGTTAAACCAGCCTCCGGGGTATTGAGGTCAAAGTGGAACCGACTGAACTTATATATCGAAATACAGCTTGAATTCCTGGGGATGCGGACGCATCCGGACGGTATCGACTTCGTTCAGGGTCTTGTATTCGATCCATGTGTCGATAACATCCTGCGTGAAGACATCGCCCTTGAGCAGGAATTCGTGGTCTTTTTCCAGAGCTTTCAGTGCGCCTTCGAGCGAACCGGGGGTCGAGGGGACCTTGGCCAGTTCTTCGGGGCTCATCGAATAGATGTCTCTGTCGAGCGGTTCGCCGGGGTCGATCCGGTTTTCGATGCCGTCCAGGGCAGCCATGAGCAGGGCGCTGAAGGCCAGGTAGCCGTTGCACGAAGGATCGGGGAAACGTACTTCGAGGCGTTTCAGCTTCGGAGACGGCGAATACATCGGGATGCGGATTCCGGCGCTCCGGTTCCGGCTGGAGTATGCCAGGTTGACGGGCGCTTCGTATCCGGGAACGAGCCTTTTGTAGGAGTTGGTGGTCGGGTTCGTAATGGCGCAAAGAGCAGCCGCGTGCTTCAAAATTCCGCCCGCAGCCCAGAGAGCCATCTCACTTAGACCGGCATACTTATCGCCTGCGAACAGCGGTTTGCCCTCTTTCCAGATGCTGATATGGATATGCATTCCCGAGCCGTTGTCGCCAAAAAGAGGCTTGGGCATGAATGTCACGGTCTTGCAGTTCTTGCGCGCGACATTTTTTATAACATATTTGTACCACTGAAGGTTGTCGGCCATCTTGACCAGGGGGGCCGCCTTCATATCGATTTCGGCCTGACCGGCGGTGGCAACTTCATGATGCTGACATTCTACCGTCAGTCCGACCTGCTGCATCATCAGGACCATATCCGTCCGGAGATCCTGCTGCGAATCCGTTGGAGGAACGGGGAAATACCCTTCTTTATACCGAGGCTTGTACCCGAGGTTCGGATTTTCGATTCTGCCCGTGTTCCACTGCCCTTCAACCGAGTCGATATAGTAGAACCCGTACTGGACGGATGAGTCAAAGCGGACATCGTCGAAGATAAAGAACTCGGCTTCCGGCCCGAACCATGCCATATCGCCTATACCCGTGAATTTCAGGTATTCCTCAGCTTTCTGGGCAATGTACCTCGGATCGCGCGAATACTTTTCCTTCGTGACGGGATCAACAACATTGCAGATCAAGGTGAGGGTCGGCACTGCCATGAACGGATCCATCATAGCGGTAGTCGGATCCGGAATAATCAACATGTCACTGGCGTTAATCGGCTGCCATCCCCTGATGCTGGAACCATCGAACCCGTAGCCGGCTTCAAAGTCACCTTCGCTCAGTTCGGAAATCGGGTTCGTGAAGTGCTGCCACGTACCTACAAAATCCATAAACTTGAAATCCACCATCTTGGCGCCGTTTTCTTTTGCGTAAGCCAGTACTTCTTTCGGGGTCATATTGTCCTCCTATGAGTTTTCAAATCAGGATCGTTACCGCCTGACACCGGTTGCATAGGCAAATAGCTTGCCAAACGGCAGGTTTTACCCCCTCTCGCCTCTCCTGTCCTTTGCAGCAAAGGCCTTTCCAACAGGCGGACCGGATCGCACAAAACAAAAATCACTGGATCGACATTAAAAAGAGACAATTTTGTTACATAAAAAATAGTAAAAAAACGGACTAGACGTTCCGGAAAGTCACATAAGGTCGTAATTTGCCGAAAATTCAGAATAATTTATTTGTAGAGCACGTATTTTTTTTGCGACAAAATTGTACACCAGTCCTCTAATCACCCTTCCAGGACAAATCAATGACTATCGAGTTGCCGGTATTTCAGGACGGGCGGCACGGTCAGAAACCGTGCCGCAACCAGATAGTTGCCGACTTCAGGCGAGGGCGGGTTAATCAACACATCTCATTCAGGCAGGCCAGAAGTTTTTCCCTTATTTCCTCGTGTTTGTCATAATTCATCAGCTTTTCACCGCTCAGGTCGGTGACGTAGAAGACATCCGCGACCTGGGCCCCCGGAGTCGAGATCTTTGCCAGCTGAATCGAAAGTCCAAGGCCGTAAAGAGTATTCGTAATAGCGTGCAGCACCCCCGGTCTGTCCCACGTGTAAACCTCTATCAACGTGTAGAAGTCGGAGGCATCTTCATCGATTATGACCTGGTCTTCTTTGCGGGGTACTCCCTTTTGCTGGAGAATCGACGGCTTCCTACGGTCTTCGAGAATTCCGTCCAGGTATGACAGATCGGTCAGGGAACTGACAAGATCGCTTTCGACCTTTTTCCACAGTTCTTCCTGGTGCAGAGGATCGGGCACCTGCTCGACTATCAGGATATCGCACGCAATACCAGGCTCGTGCGTGTAAATGTCGGCAGAGAGAATGTTAAGGCCTCTTGCCCACAGAACGCCTGTTATCAAGGCAAAAAGGCCGGGACGGTCGCGCGTCGTGACCGTGATCTGCCACATTTCGCCCTCGACCGGCTCCGCCGCAAGGCAAACAGAGCGTTCCGCAAGTTGGTTCTCCATATTGAAATGCTGGAGAATTGCGGCAGGATTCTGAGAAAGAAGGTATCTGTAAGGCAGTTTCTCCATCCATTTCGAGAGCTTTTTCTTTTTCTCCGCTCCCGGAAGCAACCTGAGCACAGTTTCCTGCACCTCGGCCGTGCGCGCCTCCAGATCTTCCGGTTGCAGATCACCCCGAAGCAGGACCCTGTCAACCTTGAAGAAGAGTTCGCGAAGCAAGGACGCTTTCCAGGCGTTCCAGGCCCCGGTTCCCGTTGCCCTGCTGTCTGCAACGGTCAGCAAATAGAGCATCAGCAGCCATTCACGATCCTTGATCTCCACTGCGCACTGGGCAATCGGCTTCTCGTCCATCAAATCCCGCTTCAGAGCGGTTTCCGCAAGCATCAGATGATTGCGGATAAGAAAACAGAAAAGGTTGGTTTCTTTGGGGCTCAGGCGCAGCCTTTCCGCTATCCCTTTCGCCATTTCTGCGCCCTGCACGGAATGGTTCTTACCCTTACCTTTTCCGATATCGTGCAGAAGAGCAGTCAGGTAGAGTATCCGCCGGTTCTGAGGTGAAAGTTCCACCTTTCCCGGCAAAACCGAGTCCGAATCCCCGGCTCCCCGTTCTATGTCCTTCAGTTCGCGAACGGTTCGGAGCAGATGTTCATCCACGGTGTAAACATGGTAAACATCATTCTGAACCCGATAGCGGATCATCGCAAATTCGGGAATGAAGGTCTGCAGGAAAGCCGTTTCCAGCATTACCTTGAGGACCCTGAACGCATGCTCGTTATCCAGAAGAATGTCGAAGAATTGCTTGATTACCTCCGGGTCCCGCCTTTCCTTTTCCCCAAACACGCCCAGGTTCTCGCGTATGATTTTCCCCGCCTGGTGGTGGAAGTGAGCCCCGGAGCGTGCAGCCTGCCAGAAAAATCGCATAAGCAACCGAGAGTCTTTCTTCACCCACTCGGGATCCATGAAGTGGAGATGCTTGCCCTCAAGGAGAAAGGGGCCGGGGAGTATCCGGCGTCTGAAGTGGATTCCGCGAAATCTTCTCTGGGATTCCTCCAATCGCTCAAGAAAGAAGGATACAGTTCTGCGGATTCGTGAAGTATGCCTGTAGTAGAGCCGCATGAAGACTTCGACCGCCGCACCATCCTTACTGGGCATACACCCCATTTTTCCAGCGATTTGCTCCTGTTCCGGGAAGAGAAGCTGGTCCTGACGTCTTCCGGATATCTGATGCAACTGCAGCCGAACCCGCCACAAAAAGTCGTAGGCCTGCTCGAGCCAAAGCTTTTCGGTCTCGGTCAGCCATTCTTTTTGGACCATCGAGTCGAGCGACGCATCCTGCAGGTATACAATGCCTGCCCACCTCAACGTGTGCAGGTCCCGTAAACCGCCCACACCGTCCTTTACGTGCGGCTCAAGAAGGTACGGGCTTCCGCCGTACTGTTTCAGCCGCGTTTCCCTGTACTGGATCAGGTTCTGGAGGAACTTACGCTTACTCTGGCTCCCGAAATATTTGAGATATGATTTCCTCCAGTTCTCGAAGAACTCCTGATCTCCGGCAATCAGCCGGGCTTCCAGATAGTTCGTCAGTATCGTAAAATCTTCCTGCACCATTGATTTGATAGAGGACACCGAGGCGGTGGCGTTGCCTACTTCGAACCCGTTGTCCCATAGCCCGTAGACAAGCACCCTCATCATTTCCTGGAGGGAAGGAAGAAGACGTTTCTTGTACAGGAAAAGCAGATCGAGATCGGATGAAAAGCTCAATTCTCCGCGTCCGAACCCTCCGACTGCCACAAGCGCCCAGTTCTCTTCCTCTATGCCATTCTCATTGAACGCTTTTTTCAGGATGTCGTGGAAGTGCGAGGAGTAGGTGCGAACAGCAAGGAGACCGGGAACATCTATCCGGCTTTCTTCTGAAAAACGATCGCGCAGTTCTTTGAGTTTACGAGGGAGGTTAGGATGCTGAACCATGATTCTTTCTTCAAACAGGCCCCATCACGATCGGGCCTCAAGATAAAACCACAAAAAGAATTGGGCGAACATCTGCCTAAAGAGCGTCCTCTCCGGTTTCGCCGGTCCGGATGCGAACGCATTCTTCAACCCCTATAACAAAAATCTTGCCATCTCCAATTTTTCCCGTATTCGCCGATTCACGGATGGCTGCAACTATTTCCGATACCTGCCTGTCGGGGACGGCTACCTCAATTTTGATTTTCGGTAGAAAATCAACGACATATTCCGCCCCGCGATATATCTCCGTATGCCCCTTCTGCCGCCCGAACCCCCGCACTTCAGAGACCGTCATTCCTTTGATACCGAGGCTCGTCAGCTTTTCTTTCACATCGTCCAGCTTGAATGGCTTTATTATCGCTTCGATCTTTTTCATTTTTCATCCACCTGTGAAGTCAAAAATTAACGGGAGAAATAAAGCGGCCAATCGAACAAAAATGTATCACCCCTCAATATAGCCATGAGCAATCGGGTTTCGCCTTCCTATTCCGAAAGCCTTTGTGGTCACTTTGAGGATGGGCGGCGCCTGCCACCTTTTATATTCGTTCAGTTCTATTCTTCTCACAACCCATTTTACAATTTCCGCGTCAAACCCACGCTGCACTATGTCCTGCACAGTCAGACGCTCCTCGACATAGGCGGCCAAAATTGCATCGAGAACTTCGTATGGCGGCAGTGTATCCTGGTCCGTCTGGTCGGGCCGTAGTTCCGCCGAAGGCGCACGCGTCAGGATGTTCCCGGGAATCCAGTCATGTCGCTCGTTCAACCAGCGAGACAATTCATATACCATCGTCTTGGGAACATCACCCAGAACCGCAAGTCCACCGTTCATATCTCCATAGAGCGTGCAGTAACCTACCGCGATTTCCGACTTGTTCCCCGTGCTCAACAGGATTCGGCCAAACTTGTTGGAGATCGACATCAACACCATCCCCCGCAAACGCGCCTGGAGATTTTCCTCGGTACTGTCTGCGGGAAGATCTTTGAAGACAGGCTTTAGGGAGCGAAGGGTCGTTTCGAACAGATCCCCTATCGAAACCACATCGAAGCCTATTCCAAGACGATATGCAAGTTCGCGCGCATCGCTCAGGCTCTCCGGTGCGTTATAGGGTCCCGGCATCCCCACTCCAATGACATTTTCCGCACCTAATGCAAGCACAGC
>JAEZHY010000144.1 GCA_023416335.1 Pseudomonadota bacterium
GATATTGCACCCGTATCCGAATGTGCGATTTTACGCCATTCACTCGAGGTAGGAGCCGTATGAGGTAACTCCTCACGTACGGATCTGTGCGGGGGGTGCCGGGTAACCGGCATTCCTACCGCGACACTGATTTGGTGAACAGCATATGAGCCGAGTAGGGTGGGGAACCGAAGCGCGGTCCTGCTTTTTGGGGTGCCCACCATCCGGCCATTCCGATGTGCGACCATTCAAGAGCGTGCGCAATAGCCGGCTTTATTCCGAAGGCCGGGCGGGCCGGTGGGCACGATAACGCTCAATGTTGTTGCTATAAGGAAATACGCCGCTGGTTCCCAAGGTCCTCCTTGGGAACCCCGCCCCGGCAGGCCGGATGGTATCCAGTACGTGCTGTCCAAAATACTTGGCTTACCGGGACGGGGTCATTAAAGCCCCAGCATTGACGATAACGGCTCACCCTACCACGCGCACTGCGTACATTGCCTTGCATTTCAAGGCTGGCGTAGGATGGGTGACAACCCATCGCTTTTCGGAACGCCCGGGAATGATTGGCCGGAGAGGCATAAATCGACGCCTGGGAACACGGGAAAGTCGCCATACGGAAAAAGAAGTCGTATTCGTCAGCCCCTGAGCTTCCCGGCGGCTGAGAGGGGAACGAGCCTCAAAAACCGATGGGTTCCCGCTCCGCTCCCACCCATCCTACGGCTCCTTTCGTGGAGTGACCTCATTTCCCCAACTCTTCATACCAAGCTTCCGCAAAGCGGCGTACGGCGTCTTCACACGCGGAGGAAGTCTCGCCATAGGGCGAGAAGCAGGCCACGTCTCCCGCATAGCGGCCCCGGGCGAACTGAAGATCGTAGAGGCTCCCGAAACCGGCTTCTTCCTCGGGAACGGGATGATTCACGAATTTCGAAAGACTTCCTGTTTTGCCGGCCGGCAGGAGCTTGCCTGTTTCCTTTTCATCCATGAACCCCTTTACCCATTCCGATGCCGATTCTTCATTCGGGAACGAGAAGAGGACTACGTCGATGACCTGCGAAGGCTCGCCCCGGAGTGTAAAACGGCTGAACCCGAGGTCGCCGGCCCCGAGTTTCAGGAGTCGGTCCCGCACCGCGGGGGGATTTTTCGCCGTATCGTCCAGTGCCCAGGAGTCGATTGAAATCACGGCAGTACCCAGATTACGGTCGACGGGGGAAAATGCGTGAGGCATTCGACCGGCGATTTCTGAGGCTATTGGAGCGGCGCGCACGCTTCCTTTCAGCAGAGCGTCCGCTTTTTCGATGATTGGTTGCGCATATCGGGCGAGGTCCTCCGGTTTGGCGGCTTCGCCCTGACTCTTCATCGTGAAACGTCCGGTTATCGATCCCGTCCTGAAGCGAACAGTGTCCACATGGGGCAACTGTTCACCCTCTTCGAAACGGCTGGAGTACCGGCTCTCATTTCCGATTTGGGGACCGGAGAGCACTTTGACTTTCGCGGCATCGGCATCGACCAGGTACTTGAAGGCTGCGGCGGCTGACTTTTCGTCATCGAACAGGATCAGGGCGTTTTCGATTTCACCGTTCGACGTCCGGTCTACCATGCGATAATTCTGGATCACAAACAAACGCTCGCCCGGCTGGGGAGCGAAAAGACCCGTATTGAACTGCGGGAAAGCGGGCCACCAATGTTCCGGATTGGGTAAAAGCTGCTTGATATCGGAGGGCTTCAGGGTCGCAGCCAGGAGGTCCTCGGAAGTCAATGCCGGGGCTGGCTGTGCCTTTGTAGTTCCTGCTGCCGGGACCAAACATGCAATTGCAGCCAGAATTGCCGGAAACAGAAATCCGCGAATAAATGGGACGGCACTGCTTCTTCCTCTCATATCTGACTTCCCTCCAAAAGAAATGCCGGAATGATGTGAACCGGGATAAGACAGGTCGCTACGCTGTTTTTCCCGCATTTACGGTTATGCTGATGCCGTCGAGTACCCTGGCGTGTCCCTTCTTTTTGGAAGTGATCCCTCCGAATTCCACCGACCGTTTGGATTTGTTCATCGTGATTCGGGCGTTCATGTTCTCCATGATTTCTTTCACGGCCGCCGTGAGCTGTTGATAATCCGCCTCGGACTTAAAATCGGGCACTGCGTTGCTCAGAAACTTTGCGGCAAGTTTCACGTTTTCGGCGCTGATCTGCTTTTGGGGGTCCAGGTAGATTCTCATTTCCGCCTTTACGATTCCTTTCCCGGTTTCCGTCACGGCAATATACTTATGCTCGCCCGATATATTTCTGATAGAAACCCCATAAATCGCGTGGTTGCGGTTCCACCATTCCTTGCTCAAATCTCCCCTGAGTCCGTCCGAGATTTGTTCGAATGAAATTCCGAGGGGCTCCGCCTTGAGGTCTCCGTAGGCATCAACGGCTTCGATGATCGTGAATACGAGGCCGACGGCCAGGAACGCACCCAGCAGGGTGAGGTGAATCTTCCTGCGCCACAACCCGATGATGAATGCAGGTATCGAGATGCAGGCGGCAATGCGCATTGTGGTAAAGAAAGAGTCGGTATATACCGCCAGGATAATGAACACCGTAAACCCGACGCCGTAACCAGCTACAAGGAAAAATGTGTTTTTCGGAAGAGATTTTGCCATTTGTTTCCTTTCGTTCCCGACTTTTCACGCAGGGGAAAATGGATTCATGAGTATATCCTGACTGGATTTCGGGTTATTCCGGTTGATCACGGAGGAGGGGGATCACTAAAAGGGCTGTAGGGGAAGACTTGTCGGACGGGCGTTGCGTACGCTCTCACAACTTGCTCCTTCGTGCTATACAAAAGCGTGTGATATGATTTACTTACAGGATTTGCTGAGGAACATAAAATACCGCATAATGATCGGCGATCGCAACGGAATCTTGTCTTTGAAGGAGCTTCTGTCCGGCGTGCTCCTGAATATTCTTGCACTTTAATTAGTAGTACTTAATTTTCGTGTTGACAGGTTACGAGAGGGCGACTATGGTGTAACTGTCCAGACCTGAAAAGGTTTCCTCCAAACCAGCGTTTGCCCCGGTCTTGCTCCCCCTTAAAGTGTAGATCGGGGCATTTCGATTTGTTCATGTCCCTATTGCCTTGATCGTTTTTTCGCCCGGATCCCGCCACTGCATAAAAGGACTATCTCTTCACAGGCGACTGCGTGGGCGGTTTGCTCCAGCTTGCCCGGATAATCGTTCCACACCCGATTGTGGGTTTGATCGTAAGAGTCCCACCCGAAAGCTCCGCCCTCTCCATCATTCCGGTCAGGCCGAGCCCTCTTCCATGTGCGCTTCGGGAAACGGCCTCGTTCAAGTCGAATCCGACCCCGTCGTCTTCGACGACAAGTTCTATGGATTCTCCGACCTTCAGGAGAGAGATGTTCACATGTTGGGCCTTGCTGTGCTTTGCAATATTATTCAATGCTTCCTGAATTATTCTGAATATGACCGTGTCGAGCGGCTTCGGAATCTCAGCTTTTTCAAGGGAGATCAAGGTCTTGACGTGAATGCCCGGGTAGGTCTCCCTGTACTCGCGGCAAAACCAGTCAATCGTCGCAACTATCCCGAGGTTGTCGAGAATGGAAGGCCTCAACCCCGTATAAATTCTCCTGACTTCCTGGATGGTTTGCTGGATCATTCGGACAGTCATTTCCATGGATTTGATCATCGAATCCCGCCTCTTCGTGTCCCTGGCCTGGATGGCGCTTTCCAGGCTGAACTTGACGGCTACCAGTGATTGTCCGATACTGTCGTGCAGTTCCCGTGCGATCCTTTTCCGCTCTTCTTCCAGGACCAGCAGCAATTTCGAGGAAAGAAACCGGAGCTGTTCCTTCGATTCCATCACGGCCTGTTCGGCGTGCTTTCGTTCCGTGATGTCTCGCGTAATGCCGCACAGACCCGTGACTTTGCCGGAGGAATCCAGCAGCGGGGCCTTTGTGGTATCGAATATTCTCTGTTCATTATTGACCGTCAGGGCGCGTTCGCTGCTTATGCTCTCCCCTGCCAGTGCTCTGCGGTCCTCATCTTCTATTTCCTTGCCGGTTTCCAAATCGAAGAGATCATAGTCCGATTTCCCGATCAGCGTGGACGAGGGGCTTCCGAAGATATTCTCCATTGCGGAATTTACGAGAGTATATTTAAGAGAGTGGTCCTTTATGAAAATACACTCCTGGGCTGATTCGAAAATAGCGCGGAAACGCTCTTCGCTCTCTCTCAGGGCTCGTTCGGCCTCTCGGCGTTCCGTTATGTCCCTGATTACCCCGCAGAGGACGTTTCTGTTTCTCTGAACGAAGAGGCCCGCAAACAATTCAACGGGAAAGACTTCCCCGTTTTTCTTTTTGTGATAGCTTAACGGTACCTTGATTTCCTCGCCGGCGAGAACGTCCCGGATTACTTTTTCCGACAGCTCCGGTTCGGCACTGACATCATTGATTTTGAGACGCAGGAATTCGCTCCGTGTATAGCCGTAGAGACGCAAGGCGCTCGCGTTGACGTCGATGAATTCACCCGTATCCGTATCGATGAGAACAATTGAGTCCAAAACGCTTTCGAAGAGTTGCCGATACCGCTCCTCACTAAGCTTGAGTGCTTCCTCGATTTCCCTTTCCCGGGTGACGTCGCGGCCGCATCCGATCGTCCCGATAATCTCACCGGCTTCGTTCTTGAATGGGGCCTTATGCACGTCCAGGGCAAGATACTTGTTCCTGATAAGGCCGGTTTCCAGAAACCGTGCCGGCATGCCCGTCTTTTTGATCATCTCGTCCGAGTCGACGCATGTGTCTCCGAATGTGTGCTCATATCCGGCATCAAGTTCCCGTTTTGCGAAATAGAGGTGGTCTCTGCCGATTGCCTGCTCCCAGGTGTCGCACATAAGCAGTTTTTCACACATGGCCTTATTGACGAAGAGGAACCTGTCTTCGATGTCCTTGGCCCAGAACAGGTCGGGAACTGAGTCGGCCATAATTCTCATCTGCCGGACGTTCATCTCGAACTTCTGTTTACTCTCCTCCAAAGCTTTTTCCAACTTCCTGAGTTCCGTCAAATCCAGGACGGTTCCCACCATGCCGGTCTCTCTGCCGTCCTTTGCCGTAAAAGTCTCTTTGTGAATCAGAAAATCATGTTCCGCACCCCCGGCTTCAAAGGAAATCTCGTAAGTCCCGCTCCCCGGTACGTCAGGCATCTCAAACAACCCGGCAATCTCCGGTGGGGCTATTCGGGATACTTTTTTTGAAATCCGTCCCTGCCGGGCCTTCGCCAGGAAGTTCTCGAATGCTTTATTGCAGACCTGAAACGAACCTTCCTTGTCTCTATAGAATATCGGTACGGGAATGGAGTCGAGAATCGATTGGATCAGGCGAAGGTGTTTTTCCGAGGATGTATCTGCCTGGTTCTGCCCTGCATTCCTTTCATATTCGGAGATTTTGGACCGCAGAGCGTTCAGTTCTTCGATCAATTGGGCTTTGGTCTTCTGTGAATCTTTCATGGGGAAAGCACTTTCGATGAGTACCGGTGCGCAATCGCCAGAGCCGTTTGATTATAGCAATATAGCAGAATTCCCGCCGAGACCGAAACCAAACCGGCAATCTCTTCTGAAAACCTGTTTATTGTCGAGCAACTTTTCGCCGCACCTCCGCTTATTCGGTAGTCTTGCATTTATAGTTGAAATTTTAAAAACCCTCAAAATTTATGCTGCATAAACTCTTTGTTTTTGAAAACGATTGGCCCGGGTCGTGAAAAGCAGGTTGCAATCTGAAATTATATATATACAATTAGAGCATGAAATTTTTTGAGACTTTGGCGGGAACCATAGCCGGACTGCTTCGATCTTATTTGCCTGCCATTAAGCTCCATCAGTCACTGACCCCCTTGCCCGTGCAACTCTTTCCATTGAGGCAGCTTTTGTCGGTTGGAGACGATGCTCTGTCAATGCAGGTGTGCCGGCCGGTACGGCGGCGCTCCTATAAACTTTCAATATTATTTTGGTTTCTGTATCGGATGCCGTCCGCTATGTACATTTGAAGCAGTCCAACGCGGCTATTGCCCGGCATTGTTCACAGCAAGGTCAGATATGGAAAATAACCAGGGATTTCATCTTATATGAGTTTTGAAGAACTTCAGTTGGCTCCACCCATTCTCAAAGCAATCAAGAAAATCGGCCACCAACATCCCACTCCCGTACAGGCGCAGTCAATCCCCAAAATTCTTTCCGGACGCGATCTGATTGCCTCCGCAAACACCGGCACAGGCAAAACGGCGGCATTCGTGCTGCCCGCATTGCAGCGCCTTTCCAGCAATTCGCCTCCGGGCAGGAAAGGCGTGCGCGCCCTTGTGCTCACGCCCACGCGCGAGCTGGCAACGCAGATACTGCAGGCCGCTCGAAACTATGCGCGCTACCTGAACATTCACAGCATCGCCATTTACGGCGGGATGCCTTTCGGGGATCAGATCAGGGCACTTTCACAACTGCCCGCCATGATCATAGCGACCCCGGGCAGGCTTATCGACCACATCTGGCGGGGGCGGATCGATCTTTCCACTGTGGAACTGCTCGTCCTGGATGAAGCGGACCGCATGCTCGACATGGGGTTCATCGACGACGTCGAGTTTATTTCCGATGCCGTTCCGGGGAGCTGCCAGACGCTGCTCTTTGCGGCAACGATGGGGGAAGCTCCCACAGAGTTGGCCCGAAAGTTCATGAAGAACCCGGACCGGGTCGAGATTGCGCAAGGCAAGATAACCCACGACAAAATCGAACAAAGACTGCATATAGCAGACAATCTGCAGCACAAGAACAGTCTCCTCCGGCACCTGTGCGCGGACGAGTCGGTCACCAGGGCAATCATTTTTTCCGCAACCAAGCGGGATGCCGAAAGCCTGGCCCATTCCCTCATTTCCCAGGGATACGCGGCGGCGGCCCTTCATGGCGACATGACCCAGACCGCAAGAAACCGGACAATGGAGAACATGCGGCGGGGAAAAATCCGGCTGCTGGTTACGACGGATGTAGTCGGCCGTGGAATCGACATCCGTGGAATCAGCCACGTTATCAACTTCGACCTTCCACGCTCGGCTGAGGATTATGTGAATCGTATCGGCCGCACCGGAAGAGCGGAGGCATCGGGCATTGCCATCTCACTGGCTTCGCGTGCGGACATGCCGTATCTCGATCGCATCGAGCGCTATATCGGCCAGAATCTGACGCTGCACGTCATCCCCGGCCTGGAACCTTCGACAAAGCCGAGAAGGTCCGGGAAACCGAACGGATCTCAAAGGCCGCCGGCGGGCAGGGGAAGGCCCCGCGGCAGAAGCGGAAACGGCGCAAGAGGCGACAACAAAACGAGAAGCCGCGGACCCGCCCGGCAGCGATCGGCTAATAGTCAAAAACAATAGGGCGCTTTTTCTCGGGGACCCGGTTTCATAAAGAGAATCCGGGCCACCCGCTCTTATGAAACTTCAATTCAAATCCGGGTTATGGGGCGGTTTCCCGACCGAACCATTTCACGACTCCCGGGCCGGCACGGTCAGAAAACCGTGCCTCAACTCAACGGGGTCGAGGTCTTCATTCTCGTTCAAACCGGGCCGGTGGCGCCACACCCCTATCGAGAGGGCATAAGCCGGAAAGGGCCGTAGGATGGGTGGGAGCGGAGCGGGAACCCATCGGTTTTTGAGGTTCGTTCCCCTCTCAGTCGCCGGAAAGCTCAGGGACAATCGAATACGACTCCTTTTTCCGTATGACAACTTTCCAGTGTTTCCAGGCACCGACTTATGCCTCTCCGACCAATCATTCCCGGGCGTTCCGAAAAACGATGGGTTGTCACCCATCCTACGCTCACTTCGTGCTGTTGCTTCAACCGGGGCACAAACCCAAAAAAGGGAAACAAGCGCCTCAAGGTGCCTGCGGTGCGACACTCATATTCAGAGGCGACGACCGTGCATAAATCGTTACATCTCTCATAGGATCAGGGCTCATCGGGAAATGGCCGAACGGCTGCGCCTCGCCCGGGTTGGAGCAAATCAAACGGGGAATTTGAGGGCGGAAGATGCTACCATCCACGGACAATCCAGGGCTTCTGCCGCCCTGATTGCTGTTCGTAAGCCGGTTGCTCGACGGCTGCCTGATTGGTTGCCTCGGGCGAGGTTTCCGTTTCCCGCACGACCGCTTGAGGCCCCTTTTCCCCATGGCCGCCCGGTTCCGCCTTGCTTTCCGCCAACATGCCCTGAACTGCGCCGACCCCTTCCGAGGCTACACTCTTCCCGCGTTCGTAGATGCGCAGTCCCGTCTTTATCGCAGCTTTTGCTACCGGCCTCGCCACACGGCCCGCCAGGGAAAACAGCACCGGGGCCAACACGACGACACCTACTGCAATGCCGATGCTGGTGCCGAGTCCGGCAGACGCAATCTTACCGATCCCATCTTCCAAAAGTGCCATTCCGAACTCCTTTTTTCTTTCGATACGACTAAGATAATTGTTTGAATATTGCGTTCAAGAATGCTGCCGAGCCATTTATCCGCGCTATTTTTTTAAAATCACTAGAGACAAAAAGGATGGATCGCGCTTTAATTACCGGAGCGTTGAAGAAACCCTGTCTGCAATGTTCAATGCGGAGCCCGTGTTCCCGTACAATCAGCTGGAGCTGCTTTCAGAGAACTCAAATTGAAGAAAGGTGAACAAAGGGAATGGATATCACTCAAAAGAAAATAGGTTTTATGGGACTTGGCATCATGGGGCGCGCCATGGCGGCCAACATTGCCAAAGCCGGTTACAAATTGACGGTATACAACAGGACGCCGAAAGAAATCGAGCAGTTGAGCGGAATCGAAAGGGCCCCCAGTGCAAAGGCCCTGGCCGAGAAATCCGATATCATCATTGCGATGGTTACCGGTCCGGAAGCAATCGATACTCTCTTGTGGGGTGAAAACGGAGCCGCCCGGGCCTTCAACGGGGAAAAGGTATTTATAAACATGAGTACCGTTTCCCCCAAGTATACCAGGGATCTGCATGAAAAGCTCGTTTCGACCGGCGTCGGTTTTGTAGATGCGCCCGTATCAGGTTCCAAGAAGCCTGCCGAGGATGCGACTCTCCTGGTCCTGGCGGGAGGTCCCGGGGAACTCGTCAACGAGCTTACACCCCTTTTCAAAACAATGGGGAAGGGGGTTGTCTACTGCGGAGAAACCGGCCAGGGATCGATGATGAAAATGGCTAATAACCTCCTGCTCGGCATGATGATAGAAGGTCTTGCGGAGATGCTGATTTTCGGAAGGATGGGCGGGCTTTCCTTTGAATCCATGGTGGAAGTGGTTTCGAAAGGGCCGCTGAACGCTCCGATATTTCAGATGAAAATACCCGCCTTGAATACGGGCTGCTACGATCCGAATTTCCCGCTGAAGCACGCGGCTAAGGATTTGAAATTCCTTATGGAGACAGCATCCGGAATGGGAGCGATGCTTCCCGCGGGACAGACGATGCTGAACCTTTTCAATATCGGCGTGGCCAAACAGTGGGGCGACCTCGATATTTGCGCAATCCTCAAGGTGCTCGAAAGCATGAACAATGCCTGATCGGTTTCGGCGATATCAATGAGCCGGGGTCGATGGGTGAGTCCGGCATCTTCCTCGATGCTGTTGCGTTAAAAGACCGTCACATCCGTTATTTCCCGAAATCCGGCTTGGGCCAATCTCCGGCAGGCCGGATTTCAGGGACTTACCCTGTTGCCTTACGACGTCCCTCCCGGTTCGCCCCCTCCGAGTGAGATTTCTGTACCGCGATTTTGTTCTCTGAACGAGAGGGAATACGCTATTATTCTTCTTCGATTTTGCCGATAGATGTATCCAGGGGCGGAAGGTGATCCGGCAAAATCGGATTTCCAGGGGCTTACCGGCATTCGGGTGCGCAGACCCGGAGAAACTAGTAGGCTGATTTTTTGGAATTCAACCAGGAGGAAGAAGTGAGAGTACGGAAGGGGTTAATGGGGGCGGTACTCATTGGGGTCTTTTTTCTGTCGGGGGCCGCATTTGCCTGGCAGGGCAGAATGGCCGGCATGGGGGACCCGTATGGACTTGTTGAAGACGAATCCGATTTTCTGATCAACCCTGCAAAAATCTCCGACGGACAGGGCGTAAAGTACTACGGTAATTACCGCTTCACTTATGGAGACATTTCCGCATGGAAATGGAACGGCAATTCGGTGAACATTGCCGGAATAGTGGATGCGCAGAAAAGTGCCGGCGGCACCGAGTACGACCACGAGGCGCTGGTGGGCGCGGGTTTTCCTCTCGGCCTGGGCAGGATGGGGGTCTTTTTCAATTACTCCGGGAAGCGGAGCAGTTTTGACGGTACGACTGCAACCGCCTCTGATGTGATTCCCAACGTGAATTCCGTATTTGATATGAAGAGCGATTTCGATGATCTCGCTCTCAGGGTGATCTACGGGCAGCCCGTCGGCAGCTGGAAGCTCGGAGGCGAGGTCCAGGTCGGCTATCGACGTGAGGAGAACCGTTTTACCAATACCATGTATGCTTACGGAATCCCTGATCCTTACTCTATCGAGACAAATGGTTTCGGAGGGGACCTTCTTCCGTTCATGCTTCCCTTCGATGCCCATTACTGGGAAGTCATCGCCAAAGCCGGCGTCGAAGGAAATTTAGGTCCGGTCAAAACCGGACTGACAATCCACGGCGGGTCGATCTTTTCCGGCGACAATAACTGGACCGGCTCCCAGCAAATACCTTTCGCTTTCATCCCTTCCACTTCGTTCAACAGCAATGGAGGGGTTGACGGATGGAAACTCGGCGGAGACTTCCAGGCAAGATACCCCTACTCGGAGAATCTCTCGCTGCCTTTCCTGGTAAGGGTGGACTACATGGAAAAGTCGCGGGACGGGATGGGAACATCGGGAGATTTCCTGGTCTCTTTTGGCAATCCGCCCTTCTTCCCCATACCGGCCTTTCCGGTTGTAGCGGGGTCCAATCTCAATTTGAATTCCGGAAGCAAGGAGAGGCTGCTTCAGCTTGAAGTCGGCGGCGGAATCGACTGGACGGTCGGCAAGAACACCAGAATCGCATCCGGCCTCTATTACGACTACGTGAGGCTGAAAACCGATATGCACATGACGGTGTTCGACCCGGTGTTCTTCGAATCCACGTTTTTCGATTACGGAGCGGTACCGAACCGTACCGAACACCTGGCCAGGTTCAAGGTATCGGCCGAATCCCGGGTAGCTCCCGACTGGACCGTTCGGGGCGGACTCAACGTATTCGGCGGTACGATTCAGGAGGACTTCAATTCGAGTTTCATGTGGGATGTTCTGCCGCTGGCGACCTTTACCACATCCATGGATGGGACCCATTGGGGAATTGTCGGCAGCATCGGAGCAACAACCAAAATATGTGGATTTACGGTTGAGCCTTTCGTCCAGGGCGGCTACGAAGAAATTAGCCTGTCGGACGGCAATGCGGATTCAACGGTGCTCGGCATCAGCGGCTTCGGCTGGAACATGGATGCGGAAAGAAGGCAGGCTATCGTCGGCGTCGGAGTTTCGGTAACATTCTAGAAATCCGAGTCAATATTGATTGGAAACAACAAAAGCCGGGCAGTCCCGGCTTTTGTTGTTTTGAACCGGCCCAAGACGGCGTTTTTCCTCACCGGGGCTCCGATTCGCCGAGGCCTTATAAAAGGACTGTCTCCCCCAACCTTGCGCCTGCGTTGAGAAAATGAAGTCAGAGTGTGGCCTTGCCGCTACCCGCTCATCCACGAGCGTGGTCCGCTCGTCCCGGCAACAGGCCGCCGTGGAGTACTTCATCCAGACCTCCAATTCCGATCGACAAACGCTTAAGGGTTCTTCCACTATATTTTCTCCATTTCACGATGAATGGGTTGCGTCTTCGGCCGCGTAAAGAAGGGGGGATTTTCTCTTGATAAAGGCTGGGAATGTGTGCCGGGTTTTCCGCCGGGTGGTTGCTTTAACTTAATTGATATAAGCTCAGTGCGGGGTATGGGGGTCCGGCTCGGTACAAAAAGCCAATAACTACCCGAATATATGGTTTTCGCATACTCAGCGGATGTTATAAAAGAAGTCAAAAACGTTCTCCTCCTGTTTGAATTGGCGTAAGCACAAGGTCTCCGGATCATACAGTCACCAAATGCTCCTGGACCATTTTTCAATGTTGGCAAGCTGAATTGAGTTCTTTCACTCCCTACCCGGAAATCGCATCCGGGAATGTGAAATGTGCTCTTTGCTTGTCGAGTCATTTCACTAAACAAGGTTTTTCGCGTCTGTATCCTTTTGCTGATATCAAAATTGCGCTATTATCCAATTGTTCCTGAAGGCGGTTTTCGAAGTCCGGGAGAAATTATCGCCTGCTTGCAGGGGAGCGCGAATTCACGAGCATCATGAATCGATCCGAAAAGCTGAACAAAGATCCCAATTCCACAATCCTCATCGTTGATGATTGCCCCGATGATCGTTTCCTTCTGGCGGCATCGCTGGATGCACGATGCCGCATACTGGAAGCTGCGGATGGATTCGAGGCTTTGAGCCTGGTACGCTCCGAGCACCCAGATCTCGTAGTTTCAGACGTGCTCCTGCCGAAAATGGATGGTTACGAGCTGGTGCGGCAAATTCGGGCCGATCCGTCTACCGCACCGACAAAGGTAGTATTCTACACCGGCCTTTTTGAAGAGGAAGATGCCCGCGCACTGGCTTCCGATCTCGGGGTTGACCACCTTGTGATCAAATCGGCCAATGTGGAGCCGATCCTGGACCTGATTGCCGATGAGCTTGCAGCAGGCAGCGCTGAGTCAATCCCCATTCTTTCCGATCAGTTCGACTTCAGGCACAAGCAGCTTCTGACAGACAAGCTCAAAGAGCAGAATACGGCAGTCCGCACCGTTGAGGAGCGGTTCCGGGCGCTGGTACAGGCCAGTTCGGATTTGATCTTTCGATTGAGCCCGGATTGGCGTGAGATGAGGCAGTTCCGCGGCCGGAACTTCACCAGCGGCACGGAAACACCAAATAATACCTGGCTCGATGATTTCGTTCATCCGGATGACCGGGAGACAGTTCTGGCGGCCATAAATGGAGCTACACGAAGAGAATCCGTTTTTGAAATGGAACACCGCGTCCTTAACGCGGACGGCAGCATCGGCTGGATGTTCACCCGCGCAATCCCTCTTCGAGAAAACGGCGAAATAATCGAATGGTTCGGCGCGGCAAGCGATATTACCGAGCGCAAGCGAATGGAAGAAGACCTCCGAAAATCGCGAGATGAACTGGCACTTCATATCCGGGAACTGGATGACAAATCGAAAAACCTGGAGGAGGTCAACATTGCTTTGAAGGTCCTGCTGAAGCAAAGAGAGGCCGATCAAAAAGGATTTTGCCGAAACGATTCTTGTTAATGTCCGGACCCTCGTCCTACCTTACCTCGAAAAGTTGAAGAAAACACAACTGAGCAGAATGCAATCAACTCTGGTCGAAATACTGGAATCGCACCTGGGCGAGATTACTTCTTCGTTCACGAGAACGCTTGGCGTAAGGGCGGCAGACCTCACACCGACAGAGTTGCGTATTGCGTCTTTTATCAAGGACGGGAAGTCGTCTGCCGAAATATCGGAAATCCTCTGTATTTCCGAAAAAACAATCGAGACCCATAGAGGAAGAATCAGAAAAAAGCTCGGACTTGAAAGCCGAAGATCAAACCTCAGATCGCATCTCCTGAAGATCACTTGAAGCCCGGGTAAAACTCGACCCCCCTTTTTCCAAATACACGATTTGGCAAAAGGGATTGTACCGGGTCATACAACCTGTATTTTTTGTAATGTTTTAGTACAAAGAAATTCAGGTTAGGAAAATAATCTTCTTTTACTAATATAGTACAAAAGCGATTCGCTTATGTGAGCCGCTGTTTTTCAACAGCGTCCCGGGGGGATCGGCAGGAAGGAACTGCTGGTGAAAGTCAGGATACCGGTGAATGCACATGAAGCAAGTGATGAAAAGCCCGGAAATCATTGATGGTGAAGAATGCACAGCCGCATATCCTAGGTGTGCATGAGTTCCATTTTGAGTTGTCATTTACCTTTTTTCTTTGGATAATATAACATTATGATGCGATAATTATTTGAATATACTTGCATACCGATCAAAACCGGCAGTGGACGACAGTTCCTGCTGCAAGCGAGGGGGGCAATGACGAGTTCATCGGAATCCATTCCAGGAAAACAGCTCAGCAAGACACCAACCGGCATAGGCGGTTTTGACGAAATCACGGGCGGCGGTCTGCCTCAAGGCCGGCCCACTCTAATTTGCGGCGGGCCGGGCAGCGGCAAGACCCTTTTCGGGATGGAGTTTCTTGTGCGCGGGGCCCGTGATTTCGGCGAACCCGGCGTCTTCATGTCCTTTGAAGAACGGGACACGGACCTCATCGAAAATTTTGCCTCACTTGGGTTCGACCTGGACGGTCTGACAGCTGCCGGGAAGCTTGCCCTGGACTACGTTCATATCGAGAGAAGCGAAATACTTGAAACGGGTGAGTTTGATCTGGAAGGACTTTTCATCAGGCTGGGTTACGCCGTTGATTCCATCGGAGCCAAACGTGTCGTTCTTGATACAATCGAAGCCCTATTCTCCGGCTTTCCCAATGAGGGAATTCTCCGGGCGGAGATAAGGCGGCTGTTCCGGTGGCTCAAAGACAAGGGTGTTACGGCGCTTATCACCTGCGAACAGGGAAACGGGACCCTGACCCGTCACGGTCTGGAAGAATATGTCTCCGACTGTGTCATATTCCTCGACCACCGAATGATCGAACAGGTGGCGACGCGGCGGCTGCGCATCATCAAGTATCGCGGCACGAGCCACGGCACGAACGAATACCCGTTCCTGATCGACGAAGGCGGCGTCTACGTTCTGCCGATAACTTCATTGGGATTGACCCACAAAGCTTCGAGCGAGCGTATTTCCACGGGCATTCCGCGCCTGGATGCGATGCTGGGGGGAGAAGGGTATTTTCGCGGAAGCAGCATCCTCGTAACGGGCACGGCAGGCACCGGCAAGACGAGCCTCGCGGGAAGTCTTGCGGACAAAACCTGCGCGGACGGCGAACGGTGCCTCTACCTGGCATTTGAAGAGTCCCAGGACCAGATCATCCGTAATATGCGGTCCATAGGCCTGGACCTGCAGCCCTGGGTGGATAGGGGCCTGCTGCTCTTCCACAACATACGTCCGACGCTGTCCGGGCTTGAGATGCACCTCGTTACGATGAACAAGATGGTGGAGAAATTCTCTCCCTCGGTCGTCATCATGGACCCTGTTTCCAACCTGGCTTCAGTCGGCAGTGAAGCCGAGGTGAAATCGACCCTTACCCGCTTTGTCGACAGCCTCAAAATGAAGGGAATAACGGCCCTTTTCACCTGCCTGATTTCCGGGTCCAGGGACTTCGATGAAACGGAGGCCGGGGTATCTTCCCTGATGGACACATGGATATCCCTGCAGACCATCGAAACAAACGGCGAGCGCAATCGCGGCCTCTATGTCATTAAATCGCGCGGCATGGCCCACTCCAACCAGGTCCGGGAGTTTGTGCTCTCAGCGGACGGCGTGAGCCTGCTCGACGTCTACGTTGGTCCGGGAGGCGTTTTTACCGGCTCTGCGCGCATTGCCCAGGAAGCCAAAGAGAGCAGGGCGAAAAGAGAGCGCGAACAGGAGATCGAGCGCAGGCAGCGGGATTTCGATACCCAAAAGCTCGCGGCAGAAGCGGAGATAGCCAGAATAAGGGCCGATCTGGAAGCCCGGGAAAAAGAATTGCATCAGGCTGTCCAGGAAGAAGGCGAAAGGAAAGCGGTGGCGGAAGGCGATCGTGCCGTATTGGCGCGCCAGAGACACGCCGACTAGTTCCGGAAGGGAGATTGCAATGTCCTTGCCCGTCGATGGCCCCCCTATCCGGGGGGGAGAGGAATACAGGAACGAGACTGATGATTGCCAATATGAGCTGAGGCTTTATGTGGCGGGGCAGACGCCTCGTTCACTCGAAGCTTTCAGCAATCTCAAGAAGATATGCGAGGAGCACCTCAAGGGGAGATATTCGATTGAAGTTATCGATTTGATAGAGAATCCCAGGCTGGCCAGAGGCGACCAGATCCTTGCGGTCCCGACTCTGGTCCGCAAGTTGCCCGAACCGGTCAAGAAAATAATCGGCAATCTGGCCGATACCGAACGAGTCCTGGTGGGGTTGGATCTTAAGGTTCGAAAGAGTTAAAATTAAGTCCGGAACCCGCCTGCAGGTTGGTATCGAAGGAGGGGGCAAAAATGAACCGGCAAGGAAGCGAATCTTTCGAACTGAAACTCTATGTCGCAGGACGCACCCCCCGTTCGATGATGGCAATAGAAAATTTCAGAGCGCTCTGCCGGGGACATTTGAAGGGTCGGTATAACGCAGAGATCATAGACCTGCTACAGGACCCGAAAGAGGCCAGGAGCGTCCAGATAGTTGCTACCCCTACTCTGGTCATGGAGTCTTCCGGAACAGTCAAGAAAATGGTAGGCACACTGTCCGATATGGATCAAGTGCTTGCAGCCCTTGGATTGCAGCCGGCGGAAAAGAGAGACTGATGCCTGAACACAAAACGACAACTCAACTGTTCGAAGAAGCTGCGGCTGGGGACGCATCGCAGAAGTTCGTCCTGACTCTTTTTGTCGCCGGAATGACGCCCAGGTCACTGAGGGCGATAGAAAACGCCAGGCAGTTGTGTGAAACATACCTCAAGGATAGGTGTGATTTCGAGGTTATCGATGTCTATAAGAACCCGGAGTTGGCAAAGGATTCCCAGGTGATCGCCGCCCCGACCCTTGTCAAAAGGCTGCCGCCGCCGCTTCAAAAATTTATCGGCGATCTCTCCGACCCCGAGCCTATTCTGGTCAGACTGGCTCTAAAAGACGAAAAGAAGAGTTCCTGACGATATATTAAAGCGACAAGAGGTATATGGATGGAAATGCGCCAGCCGACCAGGGAAGAGCTTATTGAGGAAATTCAATCTCTTAAGGAGCGCCTCCTTGAGGCCGAAGAGACCATTCGGGGAATTCAAAGCGGCGAGGTGGATGCCATTGTCGTCAGCAGGCCCGATGGAGAGCGGCTCTATACATTGACGGGGGCAGACCACGGGTACCGCGTGCTCGTGGAGTCCATTATCGAGGGCGCGCTCATACTCTCCTCCGACAACTCGATCTACTACTGCAATCGAACCCTGGAGGAAATGCTGGGGCTGCCGGTTCAAAGCATTGTCGGCAAAAAATTCGAGTCCTGCATTGTACCCGAAAGTCGTCCCCGACTGATGGAACTCATAACCGAGAGCCGCATTTCCGGGGCAGCCAAAGGCGAGTTCCTCATGTCCCGGATCGATGGGACATCCCTGCCTGTCAACGTTTCTCTGAACCGGATGCGCGTTGAAGATTTCGAGGGCATATGCGCTGTCGTTACCGATCTTTCCGAACAAAAGAGAATTGAAGAAGAGCTGAGAAGGCACCGCACGGAGCTGGAAATATTGGTCAACGAGCGCACCGCCGACCTTCAGCGGGAGATTGTCGAGCGCAAACGGGCGGAAGAAGAGGTCCGTGGGCAGCGCGAATGGCTGCAGGTGACACTGACCAGCATCGGTGACGCGGTAATCGCAACCGACGCGGAAGCGCGCGTTACTTTCCTCAACCCCGTTGCCGTAGCCCTTACCGGATGGAATGAAGAGGAAGGCAGGGGAAAATTTATCGAGGAAGTTTTTCCGATAATAAACGAAAAGACGCGAAAGTCGGCCGAGGATGTCGTCAGGCGCGTTTTGCACGACGGTCGGATCGCCCTCCTGTCCAATAACACAGCGTTGGTCTCCCGGGATGGCCGGGAAATTCCAATCGAGGACAGCGCCGCCCCGATCAGGGACGTGGCTGGGGAACTAATAGGGGTTGTGCTGGTCTTCCATGATGTGACTGAAAAGCGACGAAACATTGCTGCACTGCGCGAAAGTGAAGCCAGGTTCCGGTCTCTTTTCGAAAACAGCCTGGATGCTATTTTCCTGAGCGTTCCCGATGGACAGATCCTGGCTGCAAACCCATCTGCCTGCGCCATGTTTCAGATGACGGAAGAGGAGATTTGCAGAGTCGGACAGCAGAGTATAATCGATTCCTCAGATCCGCGTCATGCCCCCGCCCTGGAAGAGCGCAACCGTTCCGGGAAAATACATCAACGCGAACTCAGATATGTCCGAAAGAACGGCACTGTTTTCACCGGAGAAGAGAGTTCCGTGGTTCTGGACGGCGGAACGAAAGCCTATGTAATCATAAGAGACATTACCGATCGCAAGCGAATGGAAGAGGAGTTGCTAAGATCGAATGAAGAGCTTGAAAAAAGGGTCTGCGAGCGCACCAGTGAGCTGGAGACATCCAACAGAGCGCTGATGGATTATGCGAGCAAGCTGGAGAGTCTCAATCAGGAACTGCAGGAATTCGCCTTCATAGCCTCCCATGATCTGCAGGAGCCTTTGAGAAAAATTCAGACTTTTGGAAACATGCTCAGCAGAAAATATAAGGATGCCCTCCCGGAAGAGGGACAGGATTTTATCGATCGTATGAGCGGCGCAGCAAAAAGGATGTCCGACCTGCTTCAGTCACTCCTCAACTACTCGCGCCTGGCAACTCAGGTCAAACCCTACAAGCCTGTTGACCTTGGCAAGGCAGTCCGGGATGTGGTCGGCGATCTTGAATTCCTGATCAAGAGAGCAAACGGGAAAGTGGAAGTTGGAATTCTGCCCGTAATACATGCCGACGTGACTCAGGTTCGCCAGCTCATCCAGAACCTGATCGGTAATTCTATGAAATTCCGAAAAGATTCCGAAGACCCTGTCGTCAGGATTTCCGGCCGGATCAGCGAAAAGGTGTGCACTCTCTTTGTCGAAGACAACGGAATCGGCTTTGAGGAACAGTATGTCGATCGCATTTTTCGACCCTTCCAGCAGCTTCATGGCAGGAGCGACAAATATGGGGGCACTGGAATGGGGCTGGCTATTTGCAGGAAGATTGTCGAGCGACATGGAGGAAATATCACAGCGAAGAGCACACCCGGGCAAGGCGCAACCTTCATCATTCAGCTCCCTGTAAACGAAAGGCAGGGCTGAAATGGCGGAAGCCTGCGCCGAATCTCTATTAGTTCTCATGGCCGATGACGATCCGGACGATTGCCTTCTTGCCAGGCTTGCATTCGAGGAAACCGGAATCTCCGGTGAGATGCGGTGCGTCGAGGACGGGAGAGAGTTAATCGAGTATCTTCAAAAGGAAGGTGATTTCGCCGGCGCGGGGAAAGCTCCACATCCTGATGTCATACTTCTCGACCTCAATATGCCAAGAAAGGACGGGCGTGAAGCCCTGAAGGAAATAAAATCCGACTCTCGTTTCAATGACATCCCTGTCGTGGTCCTCACCACATCCCGGGAGCAACGGGATATCACCCTCTGCCATAATGCGGGAGCCCGCAAATTCATTACCAAGCCGGCTGAATTCGACGAGTGGGTTGAAGTAATGAATTCCCTGCGTTGCATCCTGCCTCAATAAACCTTTTGAACGGCGGCCGAACCAACGAAGCTTTCGCGCGCTATCTCGAAGGAAATGTTGAAGAGCTGATGGATGCCGCGCTGCTCCGGGAGATGGCCGGAAAAACAAAAAGGCAGCCAGTCTCTCCGGACCTAAAACGGACCTTCTGAAACGGACCACCTTCCTATTAAACCATTGATTTTATTCATTTCGATGGTCGGGACGAGAGGATTTGAACCTCCGTCCTCTTGCACCCCAAGCAAGCGCGCTAACCAGGCTGCGCCACGTCCCGACAAAAAAGCAGCTTAACATCGGCCCCCCATCCTAGTCAAGGGCAATTCCCTCGGATGGCAGGGCAATCGCATGTAACAGTGCTGGACATTGGCCTCCAACTGTGGCAAGCTACCTTAGATAATTATGCCAAAGGAGGATGCC
>JAEZHY010000272.1 GCA_023416335.1 Pseudomonadota bacterium
GCTTTCACCTGTAATGAGAACGTTGCTGCTGGTTTGGGCTACGCGGTTGATGCTCTCGTAAATCTTACGCATCGGAGGACTCTCTCCGATGAGACAACCGAAATAAAGAGGTCCGTCACGATCCCCGGATTGTCCGTCGATATTTCCCTTGCTCTGGAGGGCATTGGAAATTACGGAGAGGATCTCTTCATTGTTGAAGGGCTTGGGGAAATAGTCGTAAGCACCTTCATTCATGGCCTCCACGGCGAGTTCCGTGCTGGCGTAGGCGGATATCATGATAACGGTGGTGTGCGGAGATATGGTCTTGCACTGCTTCAGGACTTCAAGCCCGTTCATGGGCTGCATGCGAATATCGGTGATGACGAGATCGAATGGAGTTTTTTGAATGAGGTCCAGTGCTTCCCGGCCGCTTTCGGCACATTGAACGTTGTAGCCCTCCCTCAGAAGCAGAATCTCGAGGAGTTCGCGCATGCCTTTTTCGTCGTCGACGACGAGAATGCCAGGTGTGTTCCGGTTCTGGAGCATAGGGAATCTACCGTAATAATCTTCTTTTCCTTATTTAATCGGCCAAACTGAAAGCGCGGACGACAATTATTTTTCCGGGAGGGCCTCTTCTCCTCCTACGAGTACCATAACGGCCCGGCCCTGTACTGCCATTCCGTTAAAAGGGCAGTTCCTGCTCTTGGACTTAAACGTATCGACATCGATCACGTACTTGCTCTCAGGATCGATCAGCGTGAGATCGGCGGCGGCGCCTTTCCGCAAAGTGCCGTGGGGGATGTTCAGGATGCCGGCGGGATTGCAGGTCACCTTCGCCACTGCCTGCAGGGGCGACAGGACCTTGTCGCGCACGAGCTGAAGGATAAGGGGAAGGGATGATTCCAGCCCGATTATTCCATTTGATGCAAATTCGAACTCGAGATCTTTCTCGACGGAACTGTGAGGTGCATGATCCGAGGCGATGGCGTCCAGAGTGCCGTCCGCCAGTCCTGCACGGATTGCTTCCATGTCCCGACTGCTCCTCAGAGGAGGATTGACCTTGTAAACCGGATTAAAGGACGAGATCAGGTCGTCGCTGAGCGTAAAATAATGCGGCGCGGTTTCCGCGGTCACGGGAACGCCGCGCTTCTTTGCCTGTCTGATGAGTTCAACGGAACCGGCAGTGCTGACATGAGCGATGTGGACGCGGCCCCGGGTGAGTTCCGCCAGCAGAATATCGCGTGCTATCATCACCTCTTCGGCTGCGCCCGGAATTCCGCGCAGACCGAGGCGCGTGGAGAGGGGACCTTCATTCATGAGCCCGCTGCCCGACAGATTGGAATCCTCACTGTGGCTGATGACAAGCATGTCGAATGTCCTGGCGTATTCGAGCGCCCGTCTCATAAGGAGACTGTTCATAACCGGCTTGCCGTCATCGGAGACCGCAACGGCCCCGGCGTCCCGAAGTTCGCCGTATTCGGCAAGGTTCTTGCCTTCCAGACCGTGACTGATCGCCCCGACAGGGAAAACGCGGCACGAGCCCTGGTCTCGAGCTTTTTCGAGGATATACTGGGTTACTGCGGCACAATCGTTAACGGGGTGGGTATTGGGCATGCAGGCAACACTGGTAAAGCCGCCTGCAACGGCAGCGCGGGTACCGGTTTCCACGGTCTCCTTGTACTCTTCCCCGGGTTCGCGAAGGTGGACGTGCATATCGATCAGGCCGGGGGTGATCCATTTGCCGGAAGCAGCGACCTGCCTGATTCCGGAAAGGCCCTCGATGTGCAGATCTCTGCCGATCTCAGCGATCCGGCCGTCCAGAACAAGGATATCCATAGTGTCATCCAGCCCCTGGGCCGGATCGAGGATTCTGCCGTTGCGAAATATAAAAGACTTCGAATTACCGTTTGATTTCATCATTTCTCCGGGAAAAATAATCCGTCCGGGACGTCATCTTTGGGCCAACAGATAAAGTAAAGCCATCCTGACCGCCACTCCGTTGGTAACCTGGTCAAGGATTACGGAGTAAGGTCCGTCCGCAACTTCGGGGCTGATTTCAACCCCCCGGTTCATAGGTCCTGGATGCATAATGACAACGTCGCTCTTCGCCTTTTTCAGCCTGGTGCCGTTGATTCCAAAATAGGTGGAGTATTCGCGCAGGGAAGGCAGCAGCATTTGCTGCTGACGTTCCTTTTGCAAACGAAGAACCATGATCACATCCGCCTGCGGGATGCAGTCTTCCAGGCGGTAGCTCACTTTGGCGCCCATATTTTCCAGGTAGGGGGGAATGAGAGTCGTCGGGCCGCATACGGTCACTTTGGACCCCATCTTTGTGAGGCCCCAGATATTGGAGCGTGCGACTCTGCTATGGTAAATATCGCCAACGATCAGCACGTTCAATCCATCGAGCCTGCCTTTGTGCTCACGTATGGTGAGCATGTCCAGGAGCGCCTGCGAAGGATGTTCGTGCATTCCGTCCCCGGCGTTGATAACCGATGCCGGAGTCCGCGCCGCCAGCATGTGCGGAGCGCCCGAAGATGAATGCCGGACGACGAAGACGTCGGGTTTCATCGCTTCGAGATTCTTGAGCGTGTCGAGCAGCGTTTCACCCTTGACCATCGAACTGGTCGATCCCGTTATGGAATAGGTATCCGCGCTCAGTCGCTTTGCGGCGATATCAAAAGATGTCCGAGTTCGGGTACTCGGCTCGTAAAAAAGGTGGATGACCGTTTTGCCTCTCAGGGTGGGTACCTTTTTTATTGCCCGCGCATTGATTTCCTTGAGAGAATGAGCTAAATCCAGGATGTACTCGATTTCGGCCACCTCCAGGTCCCGTATGCCCAGAAGGTCTTTTCGATTGAAGCTCATAAAGGTTCCTCATGTGATCCAAATGGACCTTCGGTCCGATCCCGACTCAGCGCTCACATTCAGAGAGCTGCCCGGCAGTTGACTATATCAACAGATGACTTTACCATGTTGAGGCCGGTTGTGGTAATGTAAAAAAGAGGACAGGCGAGAAAATCCTTCGACAGCCGGAGCTGTTGTCGTGTTGCCTTTTCTTGAAACATTTACAATTTGTATTAATATTAGCTTAGCTCGGACCTTGAAAGAGCACCTTCCGGCTTGACACCCATCGATATTAGCATTTTAATGGGTCGGCAATGCCGGAATTTTGGTTTGGGTACCTTGTTGAAACGTGGTTTTCGAGAAATGACGGAGATGCCTCTGCGGTCACTGGAACCGCAGTTTTTATTTTAGAAAGGAGAGAGGATGGCCAGGATTCCCATCACAAGGCAGGGATATGACAAATTGAGGAGCGAGTTGCAGCGCCTTCAAAAAGAAGAACGGCCTAGCAACATAAAGGCGATTGAAGAAGCCCGCGGCCACGGAGATATCTCCGAAAATGCGGAATTCGAAGCCGCCAAAGAGAAACAGGCCATTATCGAAGGTAAGATTCAGGATTTGACGGATAAGGTCGCCAACTCTCAGATTGTCGATCTGCCCGAAGATGTCGATGGGAAAGCGATTTTCGGATGCAAAGTCATGGTCGAAGATCTCGAAACCGGAGAGGTCAGTTCTTACCGCCTGGTAGGCCCGTATGAGGCGGACGTGCAGGCCGGCACAATTTCCGTTACCTCACCTCTTGGAAAGGCGCTCATCGGCAAGGAAGAAGGTGAGGAAATCAAAGTGCAGACACCCAAAGGGATCCGCAATCTGGAAATCCGCGAAATCCTCCCCTGAGCTTTTTCCCCGGACGATTAAATTATAATCGGCCACGTCGAAATCCCCCATACCCTGGCCAACGGATGGGGGATTTCGCGTCTGTGCGGTCAATAATACCTCCCCTTGAGCATTGAATATCTATAAACACTGCAAACTCAATTACTTGTAAATCGCGTAAATGGCTTTATTTTCTCATATGTTTTGAATTTGCCTTCCTTGCTTTCTAGGGTAAAATTCATCAACTTACATTAAAAGGAGAGAGGATGAAGTTCGTGAACGCGGCGAAGACGGCCGTACTGTTCGCAGTAATTCTGACCGCAGCATGCACGGGTTTTTCTCCGTCATTCGAGCAACGGTTTGCCGAACGGCCTCATAGCGCAGACAGTGAGATGCCGCGTTTTGAGAACCGTTTGGAAACCGATCATTTTGTACTGCACTGGACAAATGCGAGTTCCCATTCTCGGGACAATATTGCAGATCCGCAAGTAGTCAAGGATACGGCGGGTTACCTGGAAACGGCCCGGGAAAAGTATGTCGGCCTGTTTGGGCGAACGCCGTACACACCTCCGGGAAAAGATAAAATAGAGGTCGTCTTCCGAGATATCGACTGCTACGGTTTGGCAGACCCACCCGACGGCCCCATTCAGTTCAACTCTGACGCCTGGGTGCGGTCCAGCGGCATCAGGCAGCCCACTTCAGCGCACGAACTCTTCCACAAAATGCAGTATGCCTATGGATACAAGACTCACTGGAACCCCAGGAGGCCCTTTATGTGGTTTACGGAGGGTACGGCGGCCTGGAGCGAGGTGTTTGTGTGGGGGCGTGTAAGCCGAACATGCAAAGTCGACGAGATATTCAAGGACACCCGGCTCGATATATACGCTGCAGACGATATGGCCATGCCCTTCTGGATCTTTTTCGTTAAAGGTAATCAGGAGCAGGCGAAGAATGAACTGATGGTCAAGCTGTTCGAAAAATGTGAGCAGTTGCAGGACGTAAGGCTTGCCCTGGATCAGGTGATCCAGGAGGAGTACGGATCGCCGGAAAAGTTCTTCGCTTCATTTTCGGCCGGGCGCAAGAAAGGCTTTTGGGCGGAGTCGTGTTGCGGGCCATACAACTGTATTCTGGGGCCTGATGGGAAGGATATGGTCGAGAAAGTGAAGTGTATGCAGAAAGGGTAGACCGAGAAAGGTTGACGGGGAAGGACTTTCCGTCGTCCTTCCCGAATGTCTGTTATATCAGGGCGATCAACGTGGTTGATCGCCCTGAGTTGCATTAAGGGCTTATTCGGGTAGTCATTACCAGACTGTATACATTAAATGTGACGGTAACAGTCTCTGGGGGCCAGTAGCTCTTTCCGATGAGCAACACGCTGACCGGGCCTCCGAACATTCCCACTCCGGTTGAGCCGTTGATGACCTCGATCCGGTCCCCGGCTGCGAGTGTAATGCGATTTGCTTTCCCCGTGTACAAAATTGGATTGTGAGCAGCCCAATTTCAAATTCTGAGAAGAGGTCCTCTCAGTTGCTTTCGCAGAGCTGGAATCGGTAGTTTAAAGCTACCGGAACAGCGAAAATCAGTTTCATACAAGCTTCAATTTTGCCTTTGAAGGTGCGGGATCGAGCTATAGAATGTCACCAGGCTAAAGTCGAGCCTGAGTATTCTTTTTTTCGTGCATTCGGAAGCTCATAACAAAAGAACCGGGTAAACCTATGAAGAAGAACTTGGTGGTCGGTATTCTCCTGATCCTTTGCTCCCTGATTTCCGGAGCAACGGCCTCTGCGCAACTGTCGGATTCAAGCGGGCGCGGGGCTGTGTATGAGGAACATTCCATCGCCCCCTACCAGGGATGTGGTGCTGTCTACTCCACTGTGGCCGGTACTGATGCTCCACTCACGGTGACCGTTGCCGAGGCGAATGAGAGTAAACCTGTTTCGGGAAGTGCCTCGGAGTCGGGAACGGGTATGTTGTGGGCCATCTTGTGGGTGTTTATCGGAGGAATGGCTCTGAATCTCACGCCGTGCGTCTATCCTTTGATTCCGGTGACAATCTCGTATTTTGGCGGGAAGGCGGCTTCGAGTGGTGAGTCCGGGAGTTCTGTGGCAGCGCATGCCGTGGTTTACATACTCGGGCTCGCGTTGATGAATTCCATGCTGGGCGTCTTTGCGGCTCTGTCCGGTCAGTTGCTGGGGGGGATGCTGCAAAATCCCGCTACCCTTCTGGCGGTCGCAGCGATCATGGTCGTTTTTGCGCTCAGCATGTTCGATCTCTGGGAGTTCCGGCTCCCGGTGTTTGTGACCGGGGCCGCAGCCAGGAACTATACG
Organism: Pseudomonadota bacterium; assembly: GCA_023416335.1. Next base: position 6,027 of record JAEZHY010000272.1, read on the forward strand.
GGTTATTTCGGAAGCCTTTTCATCGGACTGACTCTTGGCATTGTCGCTGCTCCATGCATTGGACCGTTTGTAATCGGGATTCTGATGTGGGTTGCCGGTACCGGTAATCCTTTGTTCGGTTTCATAGTTTTTTTCAGCCTCAGCCTGGGGATGGGATGTCCGCTGTTTATTCTGGCCCTGCTTTCCGGACGACTCGATCGACTTCCAAAATCGGGCGAGTGGATGTTGTGGGTCCGGAAGGCGATGGGGTGGATTCTGATTGGAATGGCGGCCTATTTTGTGAAGCCGGTGCTGCCATTTGTCGGCGGGACGGCAGTTCTGACGGCTGCGGCCCTGGGAGCCGGAATCCATCTAGGATGGATGAGCGCGGGGAAAGCGGAATCCCGCACTTTCACCATGATAAGAAAGGGAGTCGGCGCAGCATGTATTGTCATTGCCTGTGGAGTAATCTGGGCATCGACTGTGCATAGCGAGGGTATCAAATGGCTGGCGTTTTCGGATCAAGTCCTGACGGAAGCCAAGACGGCGGGAAAGCCCATAATAATCGACTTTTATGCGGATTGGTGCGCGCCCTGCAGGGAGATGGATCGGCTCACCTTTCATAACAAATCGGTCGTCGAAGCTGCAGGCAAGGATTTCATCATGATAAAAGTGGACCTGACCCGCAGCGGAGACCCGGCCAAAGAGCGCCTGGCCCGGCGGTATTACGTGCGGGGAGTACCGACTATTCTTTTCCTGGAGCCGGGAGGTGATGAGAGAATGGAACTGCGGGTGCTCGAGGTCATGCCGCCGGAGAAGTTCCTGGCGAGAATGACCCAGCTGAAAAAAAGCGGCGTGTCAAGCGAACCCCAATAAGGCGGCAGATGCAGATCAGGGATTTGTGTCCGGCTCTCCGGCAAGACGCCGAAGAAATCCGATCACGTCCATAACGGCCCTGGACCTGGCTTGGGGCTCCTCCATGCCACGTTTATACTGGTACTCCTGGAATAAATCGATGGTCTTCTCCAGGAGCTTTTCGAGTTGTTTCGAATCGAGCAGATATTTTTCCATTTCCTCTTCTTTTCGGGTTTTTGAGTTCCATAAAAACATGCCGGCAGGAACCCCATGTCGGCACTCCCCTCAACGGAACAAGGTAAGGAAATTTATCGAGATGCCGACCGGCAAAAATGATATGAGTTGCACCTGGAATACGCGGCGAAACTCTGAAATTTTACCGTTTCGTGTTTCGTGATGGGCATCCGCGAAAAGTTAAGCGGAGGTGTTCTATCATTTTCGACTCGATGTTGGGGAAAATATTTGCGGACCGAAGTGCGATTTTTTGATTGAGCTTGTCGGTCCGTGATGCGAAAAGAATGGAATTATAAGCGTAATTCATCGAAATCGTAATTTTCACGATATTTCGTCAGGAGTCCATCAATGCCGTTGGAAAGAAAATGCAGGATCGGCATCCTGATACTTGTTTCCATCCTGTGGTTGGGTATCTATGGAGTGAGGAGTTGGGGTGATGTGAATGGAAAAGCCCCTGTCCCGGTCATAATCGTGCCCGTTTTTCAGATTCCTGAGCAGGCCGAATTGTGCGGTGAAGCGGTTCCTCTTCAGACGGTCGATGCGCGGGAACGCTTCGACAGGGAATTCACGATTGTGACTCACAGCCACGCGCAGGTGTATCTCTGGCTGAAGCGCATGGAGCGGTATTTCCCGTGGCTGGAGAAACAACTGGCGGCAAAAGGACTCCCGGATGATCTCAAGTATGTTGCGGTTGCGGAAAGCGACCTGATGGCTTCGGCGGTTTCCCAGGCCGGGGCTGCCGGACCCTGGCAGTTTATGGCCGGCACTGCCGGTGATTACGGAATGAATCAGTCCGCGGGCGTCGATGAACGGTATGATTTCGAAATCGCGGCGGGATGTGCTTTCAAGTATCTGACGAACCTGCATAATGCCTTTCAGAATTGGACTCTGGCGGTCGCTGCCTACAACTGCGGTGAAAAGCGTGTCCAGGACGAAATCCGAAAGCAGAAGGTGAGCAGCTATTATGCGCTCAAACTGCCTCAGGAAACGGAGAGGTATATTTTCAGAATTCTTGCTATCAAAGAGGTATTGAGTAATCCAGAAAAGTATGGATATTACCTGCCCAAGGGCGCCGGATATCCCGTGATCCTCATTGAAAGAGTGAATGTCAGCCTGCCTGGACCTGTTCCAATCACGGCTGCCGCCGAAGCGTCGGGGATTACCTATCGTGAATTCAAGCAACTTAATCCCTGGCTCGTTTCCGATACTATTCCGCCGGGCAGCTTCGTCTTCAAGGTTCCGGAAGGACGGGGAAAGGAGTTCGAAAAGGGCATTACAGCGTTGAAAGCTGCCAGAGAGCCGACTCTCATGTACCATAAGGTGGCAAAGGGGGAGACCCTGGAGCAGATATCGCGGAAGTACAATGCCGCGGGGCAGGATATATGTACCTGGAACGACATGAAGGACAAGAACGTTCGTATCGGTCAGTTGCTGAAAATCTATCGCTGAAAGGCCCGGATTTTTGCCCGGAGCAGAATGCGTTTTTGCTTGCTGGAGCTTGATTTGAGGCCCTATCAAATGCCTTGACAAGCCTTGCCCGGAGAACTACGATAGCGCGCCTATAAAATCAAACAAACTCAATTATTTTGGTGAAATATGGAAAAATACCGCAAATTCTCCGAGCTGCTGCTTCAAAGTCAATACGCCGTTGTCTTGACCGGGGCTGGTATTTCGGTCGAAAGCGGGATTCCGGATTTCAGAAGCAAGGACGGACTCTGGTCCCGTTATGATCCATTGGAATATGCATATATAGATTCTTTTCGGGCAAACCCCGGAAAGGTATGGAAAATGCTAGTTGAGATGGACAAGCTGTTCGCAAAGGCAAATCCAAATGCCGCCCACAGGGCAATTGGAAAACTGGAGAACTTTGGGATCGTAAAAATGGTGGTTACCCAGAACATAGACAGCCTTCACCAAAGAGGCGGGAGCACAAACGTCGTGGAGTTTCACGGGCATTTCCGAAGCCTGCATTGCGACAGATGCTCCAAAATGTACCAGAGGGCTGAAGTCGTGTTCGATGCTCTGCCGCCTCTGTGCTCTTGCGGTGGTCCTCTTCGGCCGGATATCGTTTTCTTTGGGGAGGGCATTCCGAGTGAAGCATACACCAGAGCTGTCGGGGCTGCGGGTAAGTGCGATTTAATGCTGGTAGTCGGGACCTCGGCGAGTGTGGCACCGGCTTCCGAACTGCCCCGCATCGCGAAAAGGCGCGGTGCCCAACTGCTCGAAATTAACCCGGTTGCGTCCGAGCTGTCCGGTCACTTCACGGACGTTCATATCATGGAACCTGCCGGAAGGGCTTTGAACAACATTCTCGATAACGTGCAACTGTTGGTTCACACACAGAGGGAAGTGAATTGATGTTTATCCAGTTTCTGTCCGGAATAGCCTACGCAGCAGCTCCCGACATGGCTGCGCCTTATCAGCACTCTGGCGACACTGTGCTCGATATGATTGTCAATGCAGGTCCGATGGTCAAGTTCATACTGTTTGTGCTCCTGTTTCTGTCCGTCTCCTGCTGGTGCATCATTTTGGTGAAGTGGCGTCTCATTCGTCGGGCCAATAAGGAGTCCGAGGAATTCATCGAGCTTTTCAGACAGAGGAAGAACTACTCGGCCCTGTACCGCGACAGTGAAAGACTCGAGGACAGCCATCTCGCTCAAATATTCCGTGTCGGCTACGCGGAACTGAGCAGGCTCGGGAAATCCCTTGAGACGAGAAACCTGCTTGAACTCTCGACCAATCCCGAAATACTGCTGGAAAACGTCGAACGTGCCATCCACGGAGGAACGACCGCGGAGCGGCAGCGGTTCGAGCGCTATTTGCCGCTTCTTGCGACGACTGGAAGTACGGCGCCCTTCATAGGACTTTTCGGAACGGTCTGGGGCATCATGACCAGCTTCCAGCAGATCGGCCTCAAAGGGGCTGCTAATCTGGCAGTCGTTGCGCCTGGTATCTCAGAAGCCCTGATCGCGACTGCTATAGGTCTTGCTGCGGCAATTCCTGCAGTTGTCGCTTACAACCATTTCTCCACGAAGATACGCGTAATAGAAAATGAAATGAGCCATTTCTCGGCCGATTTCCTCAATATGCTCAAACGTGACCTGATGCGGAAGGGCAGGCAGGAGGAAGCTCTGGCCATGGAACAAAGAGTGGCGGTCCAGGACTAGCCGGCTGGAGATAGCACATGGGAATGCAGACGAATTCAAACGGTTCCAACGGAATGGTGGCAGAGATAAACGTTACGCCGCTCGTGGACGTAATGCTTGTTCTGCTCATCATATTTATGGTAACGGCGCCTATGATGACCCAGGGCGTCGATGTCAAGCTGCCTGAAAGTTCCGCCCCCGCCATCCCGACGGATGACGAGCGGCTGGTCGTGACTGTCACTCAAGATCGCAAAGTGTATATCAACGACAATGCCGTCGAACTGAACGAACTGGAATCCAAGTTGGGAGCGATCACACAAAACCGTCAGGATCACAAGGGCGTCTTTCTCAGGGCAGACGAGCAGATACCCTACGGATACGTAATGGAAGTCATGGGGAACATAAGGCAGGCAGGAATCGACCAGATCGGCATGGTGACCGATCCTGTCAAAACGGCCCCCCAGAACGGTCAACGGAAAACCAAGGGAAAGAACTAAGTCTCTTGTTCCTGAATATGTAAACGGAGAAAGGGCAATGGAAACTCCGAGCCTGACGCCCAAAAGGCTCTCCAAAAAAGATTTGATGACGGGGATCGGAGGATCTTTCCTGGTGCATGTGCTGGCATTCAGCGTGGCTTTCATCGGCGCGTGGATTTTGCCGCACAAGCCTATTAAGCCTCCCTTCTGCACGGTGAATCTTGTTTCGCTGAAGGATATCGGGACTGGAGCAAACGAGCCTAAGGGAAGCCCGAATGCGCCGGAGCAGCCCGCGGTTTCGGAAGCACCGAAAGCGCAGGCAAAAGCCGTGGAAAAGTCCGGTCCCGCCGTTCCGATAAAACGTTTGCAACTCGACGAAACGGTGAGGAGGCCGGAAGCGCCTATCAAGAAGATAGAACCGAAAGAGGCGCCAAAGATCGCAGAATCACCTCAGAGCATGGCTTCTATTGAGAAAAACCTCGATAAGCTGATCACCAAGCCCAAGGTAATGCCTAAGACATCTGCGCCTATAGAGCAGGTACATGAGAGCGGTCCCAAGCCGACTGCTCCCGAGCCGGCAGCCGGGAAGCCCGGCCGGAATGTTTCGGAAAACTCAACCGTTCAGCGGGGGAGTCCGACGGGTTCATCGGATGCGGGCGCGAAGGGAGCGACACAGGGCAGTACCGCCGGAAGTCCCGAGGGAAGCACAGCAGCGTCGGCGCTGCTTAACCTGTACGGTCAAAAAGTTCGGGAGGCCATCGAGCGGGAGTGGAGGCTTGCAAACGACCAGGGGATCAGCGGGCTGAAAACAGTCGTTGAAGTCCAGATAAGAAAGTCGGGCGAAATAATCAATATGCAGGTTGTCAAGACTTCCGGGAACGCGATGTTTGACCAGTCGGCAATTCGTGCCGTTCAGAGGGCCAGTTTGCCTGCTGTCCCGGAGTTCATAGTGCAGTCCAATACGAAATTAATCCTCACCTTCATTCCGGGGCGTGTGTCGTGACAGGTGGAGAAAGGTTCAGGCGTATGCATTTCGGCAAAAAGTCGGCATTCAGTATTCTGGGTTGCGTCGTATTTCTTGTGTGCTTTGCTACTGGAAGCACTTTGGCTCAGACGCTGGATATCACTGTAAACAAAGCCAATTTCCAGAGAATCCCGATCGCAATCCCCGACTTCAAGTATATGTCGCCCGAGCAGACGGGGCTTGCCCGAGAGATGGGGGCAACGCTTTCAAACGATCTGGACATTTCCGGAGTATTCCGGCCTCTCGATCCAAAGGGCTTTCTGGAAGACCCCCAGGCAATGGGGCTTGAGGCATCGCAAATCAAATTTGCCGACTGGAAGCGCCTCGGGGCCGACTTCCTGGTTCGCGGTTCGTACCAGGTCCAGGGATCGTCGGTAAAGATGGAAGGCCGCCTCTTCGATGTGGCATCCGGCCGCATGCTCAAGGGCAAGGTTTACGAAGGCGATGTCAGGAACTGGCGCCCGATGATACACGACCTTGCCGATGAGATCCTGCTGCTGTTGACCGGGGAGCGGGGTGTCTTCGGTACGAAGATAGCATTCGTGCAGAGTGTCGGAACGGCCAAGGAGATATTCTACTGCGACTTTGACGGGAGCAACGTTGTGCAGGTTACCCGGGACAACAACCTTGCACTTTCTCCTTCATGGAGCAGCGATACGAGCCAGCTGGCCTACGTGAGCTACAAGGATGGCGCGGCGAAAATCTATGCAGCCAACTTGCGATCGGGGACGCAGTCGGTGATCTCCGGTTTTCCGGGAATGAATATCTCCCCTGCATGGAGGCCTGGAAGAAACGAACTTGCGGTAACATTGACCAAGGACGGAAACCCCGATATTTTCCTTATCAGTGCCACCGGACAGTTGATCCAAAAGCTGGTGCACGGTTGGTCTATAAATGTTTCGCCCGACTGGTCGCCGGATGGCCGCAAACTTGCTTATGTATCGAATGAAACCGGGAATCCGCAGGTCTATATCCTGGATGTCGGAAGCGGCCAGAAGAAGCGCCTGACCTTCAGCGGCAACTACAATACTTCTCCGTCCTGGTCCCCGAAGGGCGATTACATCGCGTACAGCGGGGTGGCCGGAGGCAACCACAATATTTTCACCATTCGCCCGGACGGAACCGATAACCGGCAGCTTACGAGTGGAGAGGGGAACAATGAGTCTCCCTGCTGGTCGCCGGATGGACGAATGCTCGCTTTTAGTTCAACAAGGCAGGGGAGCCCCGCAATATGGGTTTTAATGACGAACGGGACCGGCGCGCGGCGTCTGACGCGCCAGGGTGGAGCACAGGAATTGCCGGACTGGTCACCAAGAGTAAATCGCTGAGCATAATTGCCAGGAGGGAAACTGATGAGGAACAAATCCGCAAATTTTCTTAGGTTTTTGATTGTCTTAGCTCTTATTACAGTAGTCGGCGCATGCGCAAAGAAAAACGTTCCGGGACAACCGGGTTTCGGTGGCGGCGAAGCTCCAGGGTTCGGCGCGGGTGGTTCGGCCGGAGGCCCCGGCCTGGACGATGCTCGATGGAGAGAACTGGGAATTAATTCGGAAGCTGAAAAAAGAGAGTTCCTCGACAGGAAACAGGCTTTCGAAAATCAGGACATCTACTTTGACTACGATGCGTACACGCTTTCCGAACCTGCAAAGAGGATCCTTGACGACAAGATCGGTTTTCTGAAAAGATACGCAAAGGTGAGAGTTAGCGTTGAAGGGCACTGTGACGAGCGCGGAACGACCGAGTACAACCTGGCGCTGGGTGAAAGACGTGCGAATTCGTGCTCGCAGTACATCTCGAACTCCGGGCTTCATGCCCAGTTGACCACCACCAGCTACGGCAAAGAAAGACCGATCGCAACAGGACATGACGAGGCTTCCTGGGCGAAAAACAGGCGGGCTCATTTCGTTGTGAATTTCTAGGGAATTTTTTCTCTTCCTTTATCGTTGGGTATTTAAAAGACCGGCCCTGTTGATGTATCATGGAGCCGGTCTTTTGGTATTTCAAGATCCGCTCCGGGTTTAGATCCGGGGGTATCCGCGGTTCTGTTCTTACAGATGAATCCCCGGTGCATTTCCGACTGTTGTTCAGCTTTCAAGAAAGGGTCCGATATGGACGTTAAATTCATGTCCCGATATGCCTGGGTCTTCTGCGTACTCTTATCCGGTCTTGCCGCCGGTTGTGCTTCAACGCAGGAGACTTCGACATTGCAGCAAAGCGTTGTGATGCTCAATGAACGGCAGAATGTAATCGACCGGCGACTCGAAGGAACTGAGGGCTCATCCCGCAAGAGTTCCGAATTGTATGCCCGGGTGGAAGAGCTTCAAATGCGTGTCGGCCAGCTTAACGGCAAAATCGAAGAACTGGATCACAAGATCGATATGTTGCAGCGTGCCGCAGCCGCCGCGCCACCACCGGTTTCGGCCGCCCCTCCGGGCAACGTGGTTATGGAGCCGAGCCCTCCTCCGGTGCAGCAGGTGAGACCGCAGCCTCAGCCTCAGCCTCCCGCTCCGGGGCCGATGGCCTCCGTACCTCCCAGGGTACAGTCCGTTCCGCCTGCCGCTCCGGCACCTGTGCGCGAAAGTGCGCCGGGCCCCGAGAAAAGTCCTGACGCAATAGCTTTCGAGAAGGCTGCTCAACTGCAGCAGTCGGGCAAGTTCGAAGCCGCACGCAAAGAGTTCCACGGTCTTGCAACGCGAAACCCGAAATCGGAAATTGCCGACGACGCGCTGTTCAACGTAGGGGAGTGTTACTTCTCGGAAAAGCGGTACCAGGATGCCATTGAGACTTATCAGCAGGTAATAGACAAGTATCCGAAGGGATCGAAGGCACCGAACGCGCTGTTTCGGCAGGGTGCCGCTTTCCAGGCGATAGGCGATACTACGGCTGCCAGGATCATTTACGAGCGTCTCGTGGAAAAGTATCCCGGGACACCTCAGGCCCAGGCGGCGGAAAAGAAAATTAAACAAATGTAAATGGGTAAAACGGTGAAAGCCCCTGCCATGCTGAAAGCCTTCAGGACGGGAGCGTTTGGACGGGGTGGAAGCCTTCTTTGTTTGCGGTGGACAGGGAGAGTTTTGATTCCTCGGCTTTCAATCAGGCTATTCCTGTTTACCATGCTGGTTTTGCTTTGGATCGCGCAGTCGTTTGCCTTTGACGGAGAGCAGGTCCAACCCTCCCGGACTGATAAAAAAACACAGCTTCAGGTCTCATCCATTCGCTTTGAGGGGAACAAAAGCATCCCGTCCGGCGATCTCAAGAAAATCCTTACTACAAAAGAAAAACGATTCCGTTGGTTTTCGAAGGCTCCATTCGATGAAGAAGCGTTCAAAGAGGACCTCGAGCGGATCGAGAAACTTTATATCAGCCAGGGCTTCTATCACATGGTGCTTGTGTCCCATAAAATAGAGCATCTGGCAGGAAATAACGTGCGTATCGTCATTCAGGTGGACGAAGGTCCGCCGATGCAGGTTACCGAACTCGATCTGAAAATTGACGGCCCTTCTCCGGACAAATGGAAGAAGGAAATATTGAAAGTCATTCCCCTGAAAACGGGAGAGCGTTTCACAACGCCGGGGTACAAGGATATCGAGAAGTCTGCAATGAAGTTCCTTTCGGACCTGGGACATCCGAAGGCAAAGGTGGACATGCGTGCGAGGTTGGATAAAAACACAAACTTGGCCTCGGTCTTTGTGGATATTGCAGTCGGGCCGGTTTGTACGTTCGGAAGGATTCGGGTGGAAGGGAATGAATCGGTTTCGAGCAAGGTGATTTTGCGGGAAGCCGCCTTCCGCGAAGGCGAGAGATTCAATGGTTCGAAAATCGAAACGACGCAGCAGAGGCTCTTCAGCCTGGATCTTTTTCAATTCGTCGATATTGACGTCGAAAATATGGAAGATGAAAGTACGGTACTTCCCATACGGATATTGGTTAAGGAAGGTAAGAAGCAGACCATTCGGGTTGGTATGGGATACGGCACCGAGGATCAGGTCCGCGCGCAGGCGCAATACGAAATCAGGGATTTTTTCGGCGACGGCAGGCGTTTGCAGATAAACGGAAAAGCGAGCGCTATTGTTCAGCTTCTCGAAGGGAGGCTCATCCAGCCCTATCTTCCGGACAGGCGTGGTTCTTTAATCCTCGATGCGGGAATTCTGCACGAAGATGAAGAATCGTTCGAAAACCGAAAGCTTTATATAAGGCCGATGTACGAGTATAAATGGTCTGATCGCCTCCTCTCGTACTTTGGATACAATATGGAGGCAAACAGGCTGATGAACGTCGACATACCTTTCGACCAGAGGCTTGCGACGGACCAGGAACATCAGGAATATTACATATCTTCCCTGATGGGCGGGAATACGTGGGAGAAAGTCGACTCGGCATTGAACCCCAAAGAGGGATGGCGAGTCCTGCAGAATATGGAATGGGCCACTTCTTATCTTGGCTCCCAGGTGGACTATTTCAAATTGACTCTTGAGGGCAGGGGCTACCTGCCGCTTTCCCGTTACGGCGTTCTGGCAGCCCGGATTAAGTGGGGAAGTATCGAGCCGCTGGAAGATACCAGTGTGGTGCCGATATTCAAGAGGTTCTTCGCCGGTGGAAGCGATAGCGTGCGAGGCTACCCTTATCAGAGACTGGGCCCTCTCGATAGTCAGGGCAACGCAATCGGCGGAATGGAACTCCTGGAAGGGAGTGTGGAATGGAGATTTCCGATTCGAAACCCGTTTGAGGGAGTCGTGTTTTTCGATTTCGGAAATGTCGCTCCAGACATCAAAACTTTTACCTGGGAAGAAACAAGGTTTACCGCGGGTGTCGGCTTGCGTTACCTTACCATCATCGGTCCCCTTCGCTTCGATGTGGGATATGAACTGAATCCTCCCGACCAGAAATTCTTTTCACCTTACCAGTTCCATTTCAGTATCGGACAGGCTTTTTAAACGGCGGCTGCTTCGGGAGGGAAGTTCCTTGAATTCGTCCGTGGAAGTGCGCTTTCGCGACCGATATAGCCCTGCGTACCTGAAAATACACCGTTTGCTTCGACAAATACTCTATTCACCCCATGTATATCGATTTCCCCATCGTGTATTTATTTTCTCATGAGGGTGAATTTATGTGAGTTTTGGTTTATGTGTTCCGAAGGCCGAGTATTCATAGCCGACCGATTCGGAGGGGAATATGGAGAACATGGCTGCACTTGAGGCTCTGATGAGCCGATATGATATCTCGATGAATGTTATGAAAACGGATGGGGCCCAGGTCGCGGACAAGATTGAGCATTATAGATGCCGGCTTGTCAGACCGGGAAAGGAGATCAATGTTCTCGTGTCCGCACCGCCGGAAGAAGGCCTGACGCCCGCGGACGTTCTGCTCATGCTGATCCTCGATGCGTCAGGGTGCGAAATGTTCAGGGACTACTACGACCGGCACGAGGAGTTCAGCGAGAAAGCGGTGGGCACGGACGGCACGATCGAGGCCTTTGATCAGTTTTGGCAGGAATATAGATCGCGATGCCACCAGAGTGAAGAGTTGAGGCGGTTTCTCGGTCAGAATCTGTTTCGTGAATTGATAATCAAATTCGGGTTCTCCGAATGAGGCCTGTCCGGTTTGCGTAAATAGACCATTGTTGTTTGTTGAAGCGGCGGCCGGGGCTGTCGTGAGCTAACCTTTCAGAATGGACGAATGGCCAATCCCCCATTGCCGGTAACGGCAATGGGGGATTTTTTTATGTGGTGGACCCCGGCATGCATGCAGGCAGTTTGCATGTGCTGGGACTGGAGAGAAAATCGCTGTCCGGTTTTCGAGATTCTGCCGATTATCAAGACTACAGTTGATGCGATTTTGAACCAGCTTGGAGAGAGTTTTCGGATGTTGGCGGCGAAAAGTCAAATTCAGGGTAACCACGTCAATGGTCTAAGTGTGGGCAACATTCTGCATAATTTGGTGCAGGATGGAGTCGTTAGCCAGAGGGATGCAAAGCGTGTTCTGGAACAATGTAGCAGAAAAGATTGCTCCGGGATTCATCCGATTATGCTGATTTCGGAATGTCGGTTGTGCAAAGCCGCTGCTCCGCATGAACCGCTTACAATGGAGGCTATCCTGATATGGCTCGGGAAGAAGACCGGCCTGCCGTATGTGAGGATCGATCCGTTGAAGGTCGATGTAACGGCGGTCACCGGACTTGTGACTTACGCGTATGCTTCACGGTACAGAATTCTGCCCATTGAAGTAACCGACGAAAAAGTAGTCGTGGCAATCGCCGACCCATTCGGCAACGAGTGGGAAGAAGAGATCGAGCGGATACTGCGGAAAAAGATCTGCAAGGTCCTCGCAAACCCGAATGATATCAGCCGCTACCTGATAGAATTTTATGCGCTTGCCGAGTCGGTCAGCAAGGCCTTTGGGAAATCGAACAACACGCGTCTGGGCGCGAGCATGAACCTGGAGCAGATGCTCGAACTGGGACGGGCCGGCAAACTCGACGCAAACGACCGTTACGTAGTGAACATCGTTGACTGGCTCCTGCAGTATGCTTTCGATCAGCGTGCGAGCGATATTCACCTCGAACCGCGCCGCGACGACAGTGACGTACGATTCAGAATAGACGGAGTGCTGCATCTCGTTTACCAGTTGCCTACGGTGGTCATGGGCGCTGTGATCAGCCGTTTGAAAATTCTGGGCAGAATGGATCTTGCGGAAAAACGTCGCCCGCAGGACGGCAGGATTAAAACGAAGAGCCCTTCAGGGGGCGAGGTGGAACTGCGCCTTTCGACAATGCCGACGGTGTTCGGCGAAAAGCTCGTAATGCGTATTTTCGATCCGGAAGTCACCGTTAGAAGCTTTGAAGAGCTTGGGCTATCCGAATCGGAAATGGCCAGGTGGAAAAAGATGGTGGAGTCGCCGTTCGGAATAATTCTGGTCACAGGACCGACCGGTTCGGGAAAAACCACGACCCTCTATTCAACGCTGAAATACCTGGCCAGGCCGGAAGTCAATGTCTGCACGGTCGAAGACCCGATTGAAATGGTTGAGCCCAGATTCAATCAAATGCAGGTGCATCCGGCAATCGGACTGGATTTCGCGAGTGGCCTTCGTACTTTTCTCCGGCAGGACCCGGACATAATAATGGTCGGTGAAATAAGAGACCTGGAAACCGCAGAATCGGCAATTCAGGCTGCACTGACCGGGCATCTCGTCTTTTCCACACTCCACACGAATGATGCTGCATCGGCTATAATAAGACTGATGGAAATCGGGGTGCCTCATTATCTCGTCAGGGCGACACTTCTGGGGGTAGTCGCACAGAGACTTGTTCGGACTCTTTGCGCGCATTGCCGCAAGCCCGCGGTAGTTGATGATGAGCTTTGGCAATCGCTGGTTAGTCCGTGCGATATAAGAAAGACCGACGCGATTTACCAGCCGGGCGGGTGCCTCGAATGCAGGGAAACCGGCTATCTCGGAAGACTCGGCATCTATGAGATGCTGACAATAAGTCCCGCGATCCGCAGCCTTATAAAAGCGGATGCCGATCTGTCGCGGATACGTGCCCAGGCATTCAAGGAGGGAATGTACCCTCTGCACATTGCCGGGGCTCAGAAAATTTGTGCAGGGCTGACCTCGGTGGAAGAGGTTTTTCGAGTTGCCGGACCGTCAATTTCCGTATAAATGCAGGAAACACTTTTTCGAATTTCAATTTATCGGACCGGCAACTGAATATGACTCGATTTCTACTGACTTTTCTTTCCGTCTATTCGCTGATGCATGCCTTTCTCTATTCCCGGGTGAGGGTGCTTTTGCCCGGAAGATGGTACTTTCATGCACTGCTGATTTTCTTTCTCATTCTCATGATTTTTGCCCCCATCGGGACACGGCTTATAGAGCGCAGCGATCATTACACTCTGGCCCGGATCAGTGCGTTTATCGGCTACATATGGATGGGCGTTATTTTCTACGCCTTCTGGTGCTTTCTTCTGATCGGTGCGGCAGGTATCATCTTCAAGATTATCAACCTGGCAGCCGGGTCCTCCCTGCCGACGTTCACAGGCCCTCGCGCAGCCCTTGGCGTTCTGGGAGTTATCGCGCTCATCAATGTTTACGGCTACTTCGAAGCGCGAACGATTCGGGTTGAAAGGATCACCATCCGCTCGGAGAAACTTCCGCCGGGAACGGACCGGGTAAAGATTGCCCAGATTTCGGACATTCACCTGGGACTGCTCGTTCAGGACGGCCGCATATCGAAGATCCTGGACAAAGTGGAGGCGGAAAAACCGGACATTTTTGTGAGCACGGGCGACTTGGTCGATGGTGATGTCGGAAAGATCGAAAATCTGCCGGAAGAGTTCGGTCGGATTCGTCCGAGGCTCGGGAAATATGCGGTCATCGGCAATCATGAGGTCTATGCCGGTCTCGCACGCTCGATAAGGGCGGAAGAGGATCTTGGGTTCAGGGTCCTTTCCGGCGAGGGTGAAACGGTGAGCAACATCGTGAACATTGCAGGAGTAGACGATCCGAACACGGGGCATACGCAGGATGAAAAGGCGATTCTGGGCCGGTTTGAAAACGGACTTTTCACAATTTTTCTGAAACACAGGCCGGAAGCGGACCCGGAAAGCATCGGCCTGTTCGACCTGCAGCTGTCGGGGCACACGCATTACGGACAGCTTTTCCCTTTCCGGCTGTTTTCACAGATGGTGTATCCGATGCAAAACGGCCCCTATTATCTGCCGAAAGGTTCGGTCGTGTACACGAGCAGAGGGACCGGCACATGGGGGCCGCCCATTCGCGTTCTGGCTCCTCCCGAGGTAACCATATTCGATGTGGTTCGGAAGTAAGATGGACTGGGCCGTCGATGATATGAGCTGGCGATATTGCCTGGAGACGGCAGCCGGTTAAGATAGCTTGTTGTGCTTTCTGAGCCGGTCCAGTTCGCGGTTTTCTTCCTTGCGCTTGATGCTCTCGCGTTTGTCGTATTCTTTCTTGCCTCTTGCGAGCGCAATCTCCAGCTTGGCTTTCCCGTCCCTGAAATAGATCTTGAGAGGGATCAGAGAGAACCCGCGTTCCTGGGTCTTTCCAAGAAGCCTCTTGATTTCCGATGCGTGGAGGAGAAGTTTTCGTATGCGTTCGGGATCGTGATTGTCATAGGATGCATGGGTGTAGGGGCTGATATGCAAGCCGTACACGAAGACTTCGTTCTTCTTGACCTTGGCGTAGCTGTCCTTCAGTTGGGCTCGTCCTTCCCTCAGCGACTTCACCTCGGTTCCGAGCAATACCATGCCAGCCTCAAACTTTTCGGCAATTTCGTAATCGTGATAGGCCTTCTTGTTCTGGGCGACAATTTTTATGTTTTCAGTTTGGCTATTCGCTTTTGCCATAACTTCGTGTTTACCTTCCGATAATTATTGTCGCTTCTGCGGTCGATGCCTGTGGACGCCGCCGTCATCCACCGAATTCGGTTCAAAGACCCTGAACTCTTCGGGGAATTTCTTCATCACCATCTTCCTGAGAGACTGGCTGATCTCTTTGGCTGTTCTGAGATGGATTACCTTGGCGGCAAATCGGCAGCAGTCCTTTAAAACAGAGCGACGTATAAGATTTTTCACCCTTGGCAGAGATTGGGGGTTCATGCTGAAGGAGTCGATTTTGAGCCCCAGCAAAATGGGGACGTACATAGGCTCACCAGCCATCTCGCCGCACAGGGCAACAGGAATGCCGGCTTTATGACCGGCATCGACCGTCTGCTTTATAAGTCTAAGCACGGCGGGGTGCAGAGGCTCGAACAAATAGGCGACGTGCTCGTTGGAACGATCGATTCCGATACTGTACTGGATGAGGTCGTTTGTCCCGATGCTGAAGAAATCCACCTCGGCCGCGAGCATATCTGCTATGGCCACAGCCGACGGGACTTCGATCATGACGCCCACCTGCATCTTTTCATCGAAAGGGATTCGCTTCTTTGTGAGATCGGTCTGGACTTCCCGGAGGATGCGTTTGGCCTCCATGAGTTCGCCCATACCGGAAACGAGCGGAAACATCAATCGGATATTCCTGGCCCAGGCACTTGCGCGCAGGATAGCGCGGAGCTGACTCTTAAAGAGATCCTGGTAGTAGAGGCAGAGGCGAATCGAGCGCAACCCGAGTGCCGGGTTCACCTCTTCAAGCTTGGGGTACCAGCTCGACAATTTTTCCGCACCGAGGTCCAGGGTTCGAATCGTCACGGAATTCGGAGCCATAAGTTCGGACAGATCGCGATAATCTCTGAAGAGGCAGTCTTCATCGGGCAGATCCGCCCGGTTCATGAAGAAAAACTCCGTCCTGTAAAGTCCGATGGCTTCCGCGCCGTTATCCTTGGCTGCGACTACCTCTTCGAGGAGTTCGATGTTGGCTTCAGTGCTAACCCTGTGCCCGTCGCGTGTCTCGGCGGGGAGATAGGCTTTCCTTCCTATTTCCTTGACATAGGATTCGAGTTCAATCTGACGTTCGTAGTAGTGGCTGATCTCGTGTTCGGTCGGGTTTATGATGATCGTTCCGGTGGTCCCGTCCACGATGAGAATATCCCCCATCGAGATCAGCCTTGCAGCGTTTTCGGCCCCGACCACGGCCGGGATGTTGAGAGAGCGCGCAACAATGGATGTGTGAGATGTCCTGCCGCCGATTTCGGTGACAACGCCAAGTGTCTTGTCCACCTGGAGCTGGATTGCATCGGCCGGGGAAAGCTCGTGGGCAATTATGATAACGCGTTCCCGGATGGTTTCGAGGGCGGAAGTTTCCTGCCCGGCGAGAATGCGCATCACGCGGTCCCCTGCCGATTCGACATCGGAGATCCGGCTGCGTACATACTCGTCGTGAAGTGCGTTGAACAATTCTCGAGCTTTGGAGATGGATTTCAAAAGTGCGAGCTGGGCATTGAGCCGTTCCTTCTCGATCAGGCGAAGTGATTCGTCATAGATGGAACGGTCCCTCAAGATCATCTGTTGCACTTCGAGCAGATGCGCATGATCCTTGAATTCGGACCGGATGCTCTTCTTGATGGTTTCAAGGTCGGCTTCGGCTTTGGCAACAGCGTCTCTGAATCGCTTCGCTTCGCGAACGACTGCGTCCTCACCGAATAGATTGTATTGGGGAATCGGAATGCGTCCGCGCTCGAGAAGGAAGGCCTTCCCGATCGCGATACCCGGTGAAGCTCCGATGCCTTTGATCCTGAAGGAACTGCTCATGCAAACACAAACTCTCTGAGAATTAGGAAGTGACCCCTGGAGCCTCTTATTATTATTCTATTTTTGTGAAGGAGGGAAGAGTCTCAAGGCTCCCCGAATTTGGTTTGAAACAGGGAAGCCAGGGCGCTTAGAGCTTCGGATGCGTCAGGGCCTTTGGCGGAGATAAAAATTTTGCTCCCGTGCGGGCAGACGAGGGTCATTAGGTCAAGAATGCTTTTGCCGTTAACGGTAACCCCGCATTTGGAAATAAGAATTTCCGACTGGAATTGGCTGGCCACTTTGACAATCTGAGCTGCAACGCGCGCATGGATTCCCAGCTTATTGGCGACTATGAACTCCTGCCGCAAGGCAGGCAATTCTCCGGCACTCTCGTTCAACGTGATATCCCCTCGATACGAAAAATTCCGCGGGTCTATTAGCATATGGTCCCCTATGAAGTCAACTGTGGGAAGTCAATCTTTGAAAGACTTCACAAATAATAACGGACGCAGGCAAAAAATAGTGAAGGTAAAAATAAGAATCAAAATCGAAAAAGGAGGAAAAAGATAAATTTTTCGGATTTTTTTCGGAATTTCGAATGGAATTAGAGAAATAGGTCAATTATGCGTGCAAGTGCAGATTCTTTCTTCTTTCCCCGGACGATTGACATTTCCCTCGGAGTTAATACCTTACCGCCAAATTCGGAAAGCACAATTCACATCATCCACCCAGCCCCGTCACGGCACGGTTTGGCATAAACCGGCTTCACCGTTGAACGGCAGGCCCAGCAAGTCCATCGTATTACCTCACGGCTATCCTGTATGTAACCGAGTTGGCGGAGCTTTGTTTCATCTCCGGCAAGCACCTGCGAAGAAATCGCGGGAAAAAGCGTTGCGGATTCTGATCCGACGCATCTGCGTTGCGCTTTGACGACGAGGAGCGGCGATTTGTTAATCGATATCGAGCACATATTCCCGTCACGAACATCTCTGTCGAATATTGTCGTGAAATTAGCAGTGACTGGAGTTCTTCTTGCGACATGCGCTTTCGGAATCCTGAACGCGGAAGCCACTGAAGTCATTCGTGAGATGAGTCCGTCTCAGGAAATGCAGAAACACGTGTATGGATATCCATGGGAGGGCAACGAGCTGGGGATTAGTGACCAGGTCCCGGCCCCCTGGAGCAACCTGGTCTATGAGCAAGGCAAAGTGAGATGTTGGGGAAGGGAGTTCTTCCTGGATAATGGAATCCTACCGAGGCAGATTAGCAGCCTTGGACAGACGATATTCGCAGGTGCACCTTCCATTACTATTGAAATTAACGGTAAGCAGTTTGATGGATTATCAAAAGGAAAATTGGAACCTCAAATCAGGAGCGACAGCAAGGCAGCTTATAAAATTGTCTCAAGCGGTGAAAGTTATCAAGTGGAAGGTTATGCCTCTCTGGAGTACGACGGATTTCTTAGGATAGATATAACTATATTTCCTCGAAGCCCTGTAAGACTGGACTCCTTTGTAATTAATTTCCCTTTGAGGGCCGATGTAGCTCGCTTCTACAGCAGCTTTGCAGACTACGATTATATCAAGCAGGTTACTGCAAGAGACTTGATGGCTGAAGGCATCGGTCTGATCGACAAAGCGATCGACATGAAGTTCAATCCGGCTATATGGCTCGGAAATGAGAACATTGGAATAGAGTGGAGTTGCCAGTCAAATATCGGCTGGTCAGGCGATGACAATAACAAAGTCATCCAGATCGAACCTTCCGGTAACGCGGTGCAACTTCGAATCAATGCCATATCGAAGTCGGTTGTAACCTACGAGCCGTTTTCCATATCCTTTGCGCTGTACCCCACGCCGGTTAAGAGACTTCCCGACAACTGGCGCAACAGGGCGCTGGTCCCGGCATTCCAGAAGCCGGCGGCACTCAATCCGGAAATCCATCAGATTTACGGGATCACCATGGGATTGCCGGTGAAATATCCCGGCTTGCCGCTGGTCGTTCCCGGAGCGAACAAATCCTTGCCGCCCAGGCTGCAGTCTGCGGCTGATGCCATCCGGGATACTCGAGTACGCATGAATAGAAACGGAATAAAACTCGTCCCTTATTCCGCTCTATATGCTCTCCCCGCGCGATTGCCGGCAAACGAGTGGAGGGACTTTGGAGACTTCTGGAAAACGGCCACTCAACAGGGAGATTTTCGCAAAAAAGAATGGGCCGACTGGCAGGATATACCGTCTGGAGAGCAGAGTAACCTTTCTATATGCCTGTACCCTCGAAGTCTTCAGGATTTCTTCGTCTGGCAGTTCGTCGAAGGAATCAGAAGATACGATACGAGCGGATTGTACCTGGATTTAGCGACACCGCTCGCCCTCTGCAGAAATCCGAATCATCCCCACGGACGTTTTGTCCGACAGGGAGCGCAGTACTATCCATTTTTCTGGCAACGGGAATTGATGAAGAGACTTTACGTCGCGTGTAAGTCCATCAAACCCGACTTTCCTCTGATTGTTCACCAGGGGAAGGTCCCGATTGTTTGTTGCGGTTTTTCGGATTTCGTCCTGAGCGGGGAGTTCCTGAACATATCCTTTGCAAAGGGTTCAGATTACGATCCGGACTACAGCAAATTTCCCGATACTTTTTATCAGGCGGAGTTTTTACAGACCAGGGGCTTTGAAGTCGTGATGCTGCCGCAGATCCTGAAGTGGGGGCAGGAGAGAATAACGGGAAACCCCGGATTGTTGACGAAGTACACCAAGACGTTGCTGGCGCGTACGGCGGTATTCGACATCCCGATTTACGCCGCACGAATGGATATGGAGTACTATGAGAAGTACCTGAGAGCATTTGAAAGATTTGGCTGGTTTGGAAATGCGGAATTTTTCGGACCGTCGGAATCGGTTCAGCTATTGAAAAGGAGTCCGGATCCGCTGAAAGTAGGAATGTATCTTAGGGCCGGCGCTAACGAAATCCTGCTCGTAGCGGCGAATCTGGGGAATACCGCCGTGCAGACAACGATTTCCTTTAATGAAGGAATGCTCCGAAAAGCAGGTGTGAACCTGAGGAAAGACTTCTCCGTTCTCAATGCAATGGAAAACACGCCCTGTCCTCGCAGGGATGCCGGTTTCGACGTCAAACTCGAATCCAACGATTTTGCCCTCCTGATCATCAAATGACCACGCTTTGTCCATCCTGTGTATCCCGATTTCATGGTGCCTTTCACAAAACGTTTTTGAGGGCTCAAATGCAAACGAGACTCGATTTCCTCGTGATCGGCGCACAGAAATGCGCCACCTCATGGCTTTATTACTGCCTCAAGGACCATCCTCAGCTCAAACTCCCTGAAAAGAAAAGGGAGGTGGAGTACCTTGGGGGAGACCTTTTCGAAAAAAACGGGCCGGATTGGTATTTTTCGCTATTTGAAGGTGCGCGGTCCGATCAGATAGTGGGAGGCGTTTCCATCGAGTACATGTTCGATCGGCGCGCAGCCCGGGTTGTGCAGGAGTTTGCCCCCGATGTAAAGCTGATAGCCTCACTGAGAAACCCGATAGAGCGGGCCATCTCAGGATATTTCTGGTATCTGCGCAAAGGACTCATTCCCGACAAAAGCCTGGAGCAGACTTTTCTGACTGCTCTTGGAGAAGTGGGATGCACGTCTGGAAGACAAAACGGCGCAACCTGTTCAGAGTTGCTGACGCGGGGATTCTATGATGAACAGCTGGATCGCTACCTGAAGAGCTTTGGAAGAGAGAAGTTCCTCTTCGTGCTGTACGAAGATATCCAGGAGCGACCTCTGGACGTTTTGAGGAAGATTTACGAATTCCTGGGAGTCGATTCCTCCTTTAAGCCTCCCAGCCTCACCACCAGGCCGAAACAGAATACCTACCGGAAATCGCTCATTTCGATCGAGCGAGCGGGCGGTCGATCCGTCATTCTGGGAAAGAT
>JAEZHY010000021.1 GCA_023416335.1 Pseudomonadota bacterium
GTACAGTCCCCAGTCGTAGGGGATCCAGTCATGCGCGGGAGGGCCGATGATGATGACGAAGCGCTCCAGCCACATTCCTATATTCATGACAATGGAAATGACAAACAGGAGCAGTATGTTTGTCCGAACGCTCTTAAAAGCAAAAAGGAACGGGAGCACTATATCGGTTGCAACCACGAACCAGAAAATAGACGCATACGGCCCGATGGCGCGAATCAGGAAGGTCGTTCTTTCGGTGGGGTCTCCTCCGTACCAGGCCATGAAATACTCGACAAGATAGTCGTAGAGCATGAGGAAAGCAGTTGCGATCAGGATTTTGGCTATGTTTTCCAGAACGCTCGGAGTAATGATTCTTTCGAGCTTGTAAATGCGGCGGAGTGGCACAATGAGGGTAAGGAGCATGGCAAGGCCCGAATGAAGGGCTCCCACCAGGAAGTAGGGTCCCCAGATTGTGCTGTGATAGCCGGGAACTATCGTCAGGGCAAAATCCCACGAAACGATGCTGGCGACACACGGAACGAAGGCGACCGTGAGGGCGGCAAAAAGGATATAAGAAGAGTGGAAAGCATGCCATTGCCTCTGATTTGATCTCCAGCCAAAGGAAAGGAGCTTGTAAAGCTTGCGGCGTAAACCGGTGCTGTGATCTCTTGCAACTGCCAGGTCGGGGTAAACTCCGGTATACCAGAACAGGAGACTCAAGGTCAGATAGCCCGAAGCGGCCCAGAAATCGAAAATCAAAGGCGACTGGAAGTTGGGCCACAGATCGCGCTGATTCGGGTAGGGTAAAAGCCAGAACCAGAGCCACACCCTCCCGAGGTGGACAAAAGGCATGAGACCGGCTATTGCAACGGAAAATACGGTCATCGCCTCTGCCGTGCGGGCGATCGGACTGCGCCATCCTGCTTTGCAGAGGTAGAGCAGGGCGGACATGAGCGACCCTGCATGGCCTATTTCAATCCAGAATACGAAGTTGATGAGATAGGTGCCCCACATCACCGGATGATTCATCCCGGCTGCTCGAAGCCCGACATGAACCTGATAACCCCAGCAGGCCCAACCGAGGCAGATCCCCAGAAAGCTCAGCAGCAGGAACAAATAGTAGACCTTCCGGGGGGACTTCATGCCCCTGAGTACAATTTCATTTACGTCCCGGTAGGTCAGTTTATCCATCGGACTCATACTTCCCGAACGATTCTTTTCAGGTAAATTGCAGCGGGCTTGGTGTTCAGTTCCTTGAGAGTCTGATATGCCCGCGGATCTTTGATCAGTCTGGATACCATGCTTTCCGGATCCAGGAGGCTTCCGAAAATGAGCGCATTGGTCGGACAGGTCTGGGCGCAAGCCGTTGTGAACTCGCCGTCACGAACCTTCCTGCCTTCATTTCGCGCTGCCGCCTTAGCACGGATGATCCTCTGGACACAGAAGGAGCACTTCTCCATCACTCCTACCTGGCGGACGGTTACGTCCGGATTCAACTGCATATCCAGGGGGAATGGATGCTTGTACCATTCGAAGTTGAAGCGCCGGACTTTCCAGGGATCGTTTTGGGAACAATCGCGCGTTCCGATGCAGCGATTGTAGATCTGGGCGTTCAGGCCTTCTATGCTGTGCTGCGGTGCAAATACGGGGCAGACCGATTCGCAGGGCGCCTCAGTGCAATGCTGGCAGAGCATCACAAGCCATTCGATCTTGTCGAGGGATTCTTCCCGGTAGAAGTAGCGCTGAACCGTCAGCCAGGACATCTCACGCTGTTTGAGCACCTGTTCGCGTCCGACTACCGCCAGGTTGTTTTCCGCATAGCAGGCGACCGAGCAGGCGCCGCAGCCGATGCAGCGATCGAGGTCCAACACCATGCACCAGCGGTATCCGATGGGGTATCGCGGCGGATAGAAGTCTTTTTTAAGGTTGTAGCCCGTCGGCAAAGGCTCGTCGATTTCGGGCTTCTCACTTGACGACACCTTCTTTTTGTAGTCCTGGAACGAACTGGTCTGAATGAGCTTGCGGTCCAGTTGGTAGTAATTCCCGTCGGTGTTCGCGATTGCAAATTGTTTGCCTGTCTTATCGACTTTAACTGTGACCGGGCGGCCAAGAATGCCCCCGGTCCTTTCGTCGATGGTATCGGGAAGGAGTCCAACGGGATTGGCGGGAAGGCCGGTCGCGTAGCGTCCGAAGTCCGTATGGCCCTGTCCGATGGGAACGGCGATGAGGTCTTGTGGAACGGAGTAAATAGGGAGTGCCGGGACCTCGATTTCTCCATATTCGGATTTGAGGCGCAGGACGTCGCCTTTGTCAACTCCGAGGCTGCCTGCAGTATCCGGATGGATTTCGGCCCATCCTCCCCAGGTGACCTGCGTAATGGGATCGGGGAGTTCCTGAAGCCAGGGACGGTTTGCCGTCCGACCGTCGAAGAACTGTATGGTTGGATAGGCTATTAACGGCAGTTCCTTACTCCGGCTTGGGGAGATGGGCTCGGGGCGGCGAAAGCTGAAGCCGTTCGAGAACCACGATGAACTGTCACGTGCGGTCCGCTCTGTGCTTGTTGCTTCCCAGAAGCCCCCGGCCTGGACCGATTCCAGCCAGAACGTCTCAAAAGGTTTGTCGGATCCGGAGATCTGCCAAATACCTCGCCAGCTGTTCCTGAGCAGTTGATGAAAATCCTGCTGCTGAAATGCCCCTGCCTTGTCGTACCTCTTTGCAATCGAAAGAAGAATGTCTCCCAGGGACCGAGTCCCGAATACCTGCCCCATGGTCGGCTGTATCAACTCGTTCACGTTTATTCGGGGGGAGTAATCGCCCCAGGATTCGAGTGGAGTGTGGCTCGGGAGAACCAGTTGGGCGTGAGCCGTCGTCTCGTCCTGCCAACTGGAAAAGCTTACGACCATCGGGATCTTGGCGAGATTTTCGGTAAATTTCCAGGAAGGCGGCAGGGAAAAGGCAGGATTTGCCCGGTAGATCAGGAGAAGATCGATTCCTCCTTTGCCCATTCGCTCCGAAAGGTCCTTCATCTCGGATGGGCGGGCAGTAAGGCTCAGAGCGGACCGGCTTTGAAAGTCGATCAATTCCTGCGTGCCGGGGAACAGGGAACAGAGCAGATTGCTTGCAACCGCTGCTTCCAAGGCATTGGGCGATCCGAATGACTGCCCCTCCGCCAGGGCGAGCGGCCTTCTTGCTCCGGCAAAGAGTCGCGCCAATTTCCGAATCGTCTGGGCATCGACGCCTGTGCTCCCCGCAATGTTTTCCATGGAAAAGCCGGCAAGAGAACTCTCCAGCTGTGCTCTCAGGACCGGCGGAAGGCTCGGAGGCGATTCGTCCAGGATCGCCCGAAGCATGCCGAGTGCGACGAGGTATTCATCTCCCGCTTTTACCCTGATCCACTTGTCCGCGTTGGCGGCAGTCAATGAATTCCTGGGACCTACATAAACAAAGACGTTCGAACTATCCCGATTCAAGTCGGGTTCATGGAACAGGGAAAAATAGTGAGCATACTCCACATTCGAGATCCACGTTTCGAGGAAACCTGCGTTGAAGGATATGAGGAAGTCCGCCATATCGATCCGATAGTTGGGTATGGCACTTCCCCTGAATACGATTTCGTTTGCCGAACGGAGAGCTTCGTAGGCGAAGGGCTCATAAAGCAGGTTCTCCCCTCCGTCAAACAGGGACATGAAATCAATCATAAGGTCCCGCAAAGCGCCTGTCTGCAGATCCGTTATCATAGCGATTCGAGTGCCGCGGCCCTTTTGATGAAGCTCTGCCAGGCTGTCGAGCAGCTGACGTTCCGCCGCTTCCCAGGTGATCGGCTGGTATTTTCCCGCATTCTTTTTCATGGGGCCCGGGAATCTGTCTGGATTGTACAATCCCTGGAGAGATGCCTGTCCTCGTGGACAAAGGTTGCCGAAACTGATGGGATTTGCAGGGTTCCCTTCGGCTTTGATCGCTCTGCCGTCCCGATTCTTGATGTGCATCCCGCACCCGGCTGGGCATTCGCGGCATGTCGTGGCATAGAAGACGTCTTCGCCCGGCGGAATGTCTTTGGGAGAATCTATAGGCGAGACCCGTCCGTCATAGAATCGTTGGCGGGGGTCGAAAACTGCAGAAGCCCCTGCAACGCCAAGAACTTTCAAAAATTCACGACGGTGTAGATCCATGGGACAAGCCTTGACACTTAGGAATCAGGCATTGGCAAAGCAGGGGCGTTCAGCCGTCTGAACAAGTGATGCCGTGCCTCGGATGGGCAAAAAATGCCTTGAGAGATAGTATGGGTAAAACCGGACCTCAGTTGCTTCCGCTGATCCGATGATAAGAATGGCATCGTGATTTGTCATTCCGATAGGATCAAATGGCTGGAAGAACTTACCCTACTGAATAAGGAATGCCGAAAAAGAGCTTATTGGCTATTTACCCGCGGAGGGAATCTCAACTTAAGAGTCTCGATTCCGGTCTATTCAGGGGACTTTGTTTCTTTCGGAATCACACTGATTCTCCCGTTTCTCTCCAGAAAAGCCTCTCCGACTTTATTGAGATCGGCGACTCTGCTTCCGATCCGGGATGCTTCCAGTATGTCTTGTTCGGTAACATTGGTCTTCTTCATTGACTCGCGGTCCGGTTTGCCGTCGCTGACCAGTTTGATTTCTTTCCCTTTTATAAACGTGCTTAGTTTCTTGTTATGGAAGGCGAGTACTGCGAGTATTCGGTGGAGGGCGACGATGGCTGCAGAAGATACGAGTATCGGGAGAAAAGGCGCATTGCCGGTCATCCCACGGCTCAGGGTGCTGCCGAGCAAAATGGCGACCACAATATCGTAACTGGTATTCTTGGCGAAAACACGCACGGCCCCAAGCCTCAGAAGCATGAGTATGTAAAAGAATATGATTACTGCCCGAACGGTCATTTGCCACCATGTTATGGCATGCGTATCCGGGCCGATCAGGAATTGCAGCGTTTCAAACACCTTTCATTGCCCTCTCAAAACATATTGCATCCTTCTAAAAGATAATATTGATTGGCCTGTTACATTGCTTCTTTGATCCCTTTTCTGATCAGCCACCAGTTTACGGGGTAGGAAGTCAGAAAGCCGAAGAGCATTGCTATTTGCATCATGAACCAAAAGGTGGGATCGGTTGGTTCCAGTTCACGCCCAAAAATGACAAAAGTTGTGATAGCCATCCAGCCATACATTCCAATTTGCCATGCGGTCAGGGAGAGCGTGTCGGCTTTGACTGCCGCAATCAGGCCTTCCCTGAAGGAATAATTTCGCATGGGTTTTATCGCGAAATATTGGAATGCGATTCCAAAAGTATAAGCGAAAGCGAAGTCGATCAGCCATGCTCCAAATATCTTATGGCCCGCAATTGCAAGTGGGAAGAAGAACATGAGCCATTCGGCACAGATATCGCCAAGAGCGCACCCGCTTCCGCAATGGGTCGTACCGACCCCGGCCGTTTGCCAAAAAGGCTTTTCCTTCCCGGTCCGCTTTTTGCCGCGTTTTTTGGAAGCCGGCACTTTACGCGCGGTGGACTGCCGTCCGACCCTGAAATAAGCAATAAGGCCAAGCGGCCCTGAGTAGAGCGCCGTAATGGGCCACACAATATTCATAATCCACATGTGTTGCTTATGACCGAATACAATATCCATTATGACTATTATTAGCGATGCTACGCCAATAAATATCGATATCCATGAAATTGCATAGATGTTATGAAATAATACGTACTAAATTGTATATAAGAACTAATTTGTAAGCATCAATTTGATGCAATTCCGACATCATGAGAGATGCGAATTATTGCCTGCAGGAAGGCCTCCAAGAGGGTATGGAAGCTAATTTAATTTGGAAATTGGTCGAAGAATCTCGAATCCTCGATAGAGTAAGACTCATGCCGCTGAACTCTCTTGTTCTGAATATGTAGTGTGTACAGGCTAAAAACTGATTACTATTTGTTTAGGATAAGAAAAAATAATAAGAAATTCTCACAGGGAGATAAAAAGATGAAAAAATTGTTTCTTTGGCCGGTTTTCGGACTTCTGGCCATTGCTTTGATTGGAGCCTCTGCGACTATCTCATTTGCAAGCGATGAATCCACACGCGTCGACAAGGCGGGAAGGACACTCCAATCCGCTGTATCGTCAAAAGAAATTCCGCCAAGTGTCCTGAAGGATGCTTATGGAGTAGCCATTATCCCGGAATACTGGAAGGCGGCACTGCTGGGAGGATGGGAACACGGGAATGGTGTCCTGATGGTCCAGCAGGGACCGGATAAGTGGAGCGATCCTTCCTTCATATCAGTCAGCGGCGGCAGTCTGGGCGCGCAGGTCGGTTTCGAATCCAGCGACATGATCCTGGTCTTTCGAAATAAGGACGCAGTAAACAAATTGCTGGCCGGGCGTTTCGAACTTGGGGCGGACGCGACAGTTGCGGCCGGACCCGCAGGAGCCAAAGCTCAGGGAACCACAATTCATGAAGATGTTCTTGCCTACGTACGCACTCAGGGAGGTTTTATTGGCGCCTCGGTCAGCGGTACCGTCATCTCGGTTGATGAGGATGGAAATTCGGCCTTTTACGGAATGAAGAATGTAACGCCCCAAATGATTTTTGCAGGCCAGGTTAAGGCACCAAAAGCGGCACAGGATTTGAGAGCAACACTCGAGAAACTGACCGCAACCGCATAAACGGAGCCAATAAATTGATCCCCATGCCGGAAGCGCTCCGGTATGGGGATTTTTGCTTTCGCTCAGCGCTTTCTGGTTCACTAACCCTCAACCGGGTAAGCGATCGTTGAAATCAGTGCATTCTCTGCCTGGCGCGAATCAAGCCTGGTATGTTGCACGATTATCGGCACATCCGATTCAATGAGGCTTGCGTAATTCGTTTCATGAGGGATTGGTTCGGGATCGGTGAGATTATTGAAACGCACATGTTGTGTCCGCCGCGCGGGAACAACGACATGATACGGGCCGACGGGTTCCCGGTCGGAGAAGAAAATGGTGACTTTGACGTGAGCGTCTGCGTCCCCCGTGTTCAAAATGCAGAAAGTCTCATGACTGGTAAACTGAGGTTCCGGGCCGTTGCTCCATCCGGGTATATACCCTTCCGGGATAGCCCACTTCCTTTTTCCAATTGCTTCCGCCATCTGATCTCTCCAGCTTTCTTATTCCGGCAATAAAAAAAGAATCCTCTGTAGCAGCTAATCAGGTGATCGCGTACCTATCGGCGTCCTTGCGCCTGAGTTCGAGCCCGAAGCCGGGACGGTCCGGATCGGGATAAAGGACACCCTTTCTTGGACTGAGAGTCCCATTGAAAAGCATGTGCTCGATCCTTACATGATCGTGGAAGTATTCCAGGTTTATTGCGGGAATTGAGGCGCAGCAGGCATGAGCGTGAATAGATGGTGCTGTGTGCGCGGAAAACGGAAGACCGAACGATTCGCATACTGCGGATGCATGCATGAACCCCGTGATTCCTCCGCAGCGGGTCCCGTCCGCCTGCAATACGTCCACGGCACCGGCTTCGAGCATGCGCCGAAAATAATGGAGATCGTATCCGTATTCTCCCGCAGTTATGTTCATGCAGGAAGGCGCCCGGTCCCGGATGAGACGGAGTCCGCTGAGATCGTCCGATGAGACCGGCTCTTCGAACCAGCCCACGTTTAATTCGGCGAAAAGCTCTGCGAAGTGGATCGCCTGCTTGCGCGTGTATGCTCCATTCGCGTCCACGAACAATCCGGCATCCGGTCCGATGGCATCTCTGGCCGCTCGGACCCGCTTTGGATCTTCATCCGGGTGGGTTCCTACCTTCATCTTGACCTGTCCGATGCCTTCAGAAACCCATCCGGCAAGTTGCTTCTGCAAAACGGGAACAGGGTAGGAAGTGAACCCTCCGCTTCCGTAAACGGTTATTCCCTCGCGAACTGGTCCGAGCAGTCGGGCAACGGACAGATCCAGCAGCTTTGCCTTGAGGTCCCAGACAGCGTTGTCCACTGCGGATATTGCCATGGATGCCACTCCTGGCCGCCCATGATTTCTGACCGCCTTTGCCATGGATTCCCAAACCTCGTTCGTGGCGAAAGCATCTTTGCCGACTACAACCGGTTCAAGGACATCATGTACGAAGCGGAATGTTGCCGTATCCGCATAGCTGTAGCCCAGGCCCGTCTTGCCGCCGGCTGTCGGTTCGACCACGACGATTGTTGTCGAACCCCAGGCAATCGTTCCGTCTGCTTCAGGGTAATCGGTTGGGATCTTGTATGCTGCAACCTTGAGACTTTCGATGGGGACGAGCGAAGATCTCGGTGAGATTCCCATAATAATGTGTCCCGTATGAAAAGAAGGAGGCAGCCTGGACCGTGTTTCCGGTTCAAGTTGCCTCCAAAGGGAAATGTTACCTATGTCAAGTCGCGTACCTTGTCCGCGATTACGGTCAGCGCGATTTTGCCTCGATATGGGGTGCCCCGCACCAATGCTTCGGCGAAGTGCTTTGCCTGTTCGAACTTGATCTTGGGAGGAAGGGGGGGTTCGTTCGGATCCACTACCGCTTCTATTACAACTGGGCCCTGCACCGCGAAGGCCTGGTCGAGGATTTTCCCGCATTCTTTGGGATCCGTTATGGTGAATCCCGATCCGCCGCAGGCGCGCGCGAATGCGGCAAAATCGATCGGCAGGAACTCGCATCCGAACTCGGGATTTCCAAGCAGTACGATCTGCTCCCATTTTATCTGGCCAAGCGTGTTATTTTTGAGGACAACGATCTTAATAGGCAGCTTGTATTTCACCGCGGTCGAGAAGTCGGCCATAAGCATGGAAAAGGCACCGTCGCCTACGATGGCCACGCACTGCCGATCGGGAAACGCCACCTGCGCCCCGATTGCGTAAGGGAGTCCGCAGGCCATTGTT
The DNA here is from genome assembly GCA_023416335.1 of Pseudomonadota bacterium. The sequence continues at coordinate 8,890 of JAEZHY010000021.1, forward strand.
GCCAGGTTTCCGGAAATTGAATGCTTCTGACCGCGTCTCACCGGCATGTACCTGGCCCACCATGTGGCGGCAGTCCCGGAGTCGCAGGAGACGATCGCGCTGTCGGAGAGCCGCTTGCCGAGTTCCCATGCGACCACCTGGGGCTTCATGGGGCTCGAGTCGTCGGTCCCTCGCTTCTCGACCAGTTCCCACCACTCTTTCATGCCTTTCTGGGCAGTTTCGAGAAACGAGCGATTCGCGTTCCTTTTCAGGAGGGGAAGCAGGATCTGGAGGGTTCGTTTGGTATCTCCGACCAGGCCTACCTCAACAGGATACCTCAAGCCGATACGGCTGGGATTCATATCTATCTGGACCCCTCTGGCCTGACCCGGCTTGGGATAGAATTCGATATATGGAAAGCAACTCCCTGCGATGAACAGGGTATCGCAGGCCTCCATGGCTTCCTGCGATGGCTTTGTTCCCACAAGGCCGACCTGCCCCGTTGTATAAGGGCTGTCGTCCGGAATCGCCCCTTTGCCCAGAAGAGCTTTAATTATGGGAGCGCCCAGCACCTCGGCGGCCTTTTCCAGTTCATCTGTTGCATCCAGCGCGCCCTGTCCGGCCAGGATGGCGATCTTCTTTCCGGCGTTCAGCACTTCGGCCGCAGCTTTGATGCTGTCCTCGGAAGGCAGGCGCGCGCTTCTGGCATGAACCTCCGACACATGCTGAGGAACATTCCTTTTGGACCGTTGGTCCGCCTTCATTTCCTCCGACTGGAAATCGACCGGCATAGTAATATGCGCAACTCCCTTGAAAGAGAGGGCGGAGCGGCAGGCAAGTTCCGTAACATTTCGGGTATGTGCCGGCCCCATGATCCGGGAGTTGTACACACAGAGGTCTTCGTAGAGCTTGTCGAGTTCGACGTCCTGTTGCGTGTGTGTTTCGATCAGGTCGTGAAATTGCAGGCCTGTTATTGCCAGTACCGGCTGACTGTCAAGTTTGGCATCGTAAAGACCGTTAAGCAGGTGGATTCCACCCGGCCCGGAAGTGGCCAGGCAAACCCCGAGTCGCCCGGTAAACTTGGCGTAGGCGCAGGCCATGAATGCGGCGGCTTCTTCGTGACGCACATGAATGAAACGGATTTTGTCCTGGCGTTTTCGGAGTGCTTCCATAATTCCGTTAATGCCGTCTCCCGGCAGGCCGAAAATTACGTCAACTCCCCATTCCATTAACGTTTCAACAAGGACATCGGCGGCTGTAGGCATTGAAAACTCCAGAGATTCGCAGGTTTAATGCAGGTATATAGAGGGCAAAGTTGAGACCAAAATAATGAAGGGGAAATATGTCAATAATGGGTTCTATCGTGTAATTCTCTCGCAGACGGACCGTAGTTTGATCGTCGTAGTCAAAATGGACCAGTCCGATGATCAGAGTTCCCGCCTTGCGGCAAGTTCCCGGATGCGGTCGCCGATCCGGCAAGCCAGGGCCTGTATGGTCAGCGAGGGATTAACGGCGCCGCTGGTCGGGAAGAGAGATCCGTCGCAAATCCAGAGGTTCGGAATATCCCATGTGCGCCCGTCCGCATTGGTTACGCTGCTTTTCGGATCGGTGCCCATGCGGCACGTACCCAGCAGGTGAGCCGTTCCTCCTTCATGCCAGATATCGCGGCCTCCTATGGCCTCGAAACACTGACGCATGTAATTCAATGAATGCGTGAAAAGCTTCTTGTCGTTTTCGCAGTAAGAAAAGACGGTGCGGGCGATTTTCAGCCCGAATCGGTCTTTCTCGTCGGCAAGTTCCACCCGGTTTAATTCCCGGGGGAGGACTTCCCCGACGATTTTAAGCCCGGCTTGGTGGATGTATTTTGCCATTTCGTTTCGCAAAGCCATTCCCCAGAGGCCGCGTTTTCCGGAAACACTGTGGGCCCATTCAATCGGCAGAGGCCCCTGGCTCAGAAAGATATACCCGCCGTCGAAATCTTTGCCTTCATCCGTATAGTTCCAGTGCTCCGTGATGGCCATGCAGGGAGGTCCCTTGTACCAGCGGATTTCTTCATCCATCGTCGCCCAGACTGCATGGTTGGATTGCGGCATCAGGTTCTTGCCGACCAGCCCGCTCGAATTTGCCAGTCCGTCAGGAAACTGAGGGCAGGCGGAATTCAGCAGCAAGCGGGGGGTCTCGATTGCATATCCGGCGACTACGACATTGCGTGCTTTTTGGCGCCGCCATTGTCCGTTGAAGTTGTACAGGATACCTGTGACTCTATCGTTCCTGCCGATTTCGATCTTTCCCACCATGCACCGGTCGCGAATCTCGGCTCCGGCCTTTAATGCTCTGGGTATCCAAGTGACCAGCGGGCTTTGCTTCGCATTAGTCGAGCATCCTATGACGCAGAAGCCTCTGTAAACGCAGGGATGGGCTTTGCCTCGCGGTGCAGATATCGTGGCCAGCGGGGTAGGCGCCCACGCAATTCCCATTGCTTCAGCGGCGCGAGCCAGTACGAGTCCGGGAGCATTGACGGGGTGTGCTCGGTAAGGATACCGGCCGCGCGGAGGTCCCCAGGGGTATGTCACAGGACCTGCTATTTTGAGCGCTTGTTCCACCTCTTCATAGTAGCGCCACAGTTCCCGCCAGTCGATCGGCCAATCTACTCCGTAGCCAAGAAGAGACCGGGCTTTGAGTCGCTCGGGGCGGAAGCGGAGCGACACCATTGTGAAGTGGACGGTGCTGCCGCCAACTCCCTGTCCGCTGTTGTTGCTTCCAAGCTCGAGCGGCTCTTCGCCTGCGCAAATTCGGGGGTCGTTCCAGTAAAGCCTGGCCTGCGTGGTTTCGTCCGAGGCGAATTCCTCCTGAGGCCGCCTGAATGGACCGACATCAAAGGCTACAACCGAAAAGCCGGCTTCCGAGAGTTTGCAGGCAAGAGTTGCACCGCCGGCGCCGGCGCCTACTACGACGAAATCAATCTCTTCGTCGTCCGAGTAGCAGCGCATGGGCACCCATCCTCCCTGGTGGAAGACATCTGGAGCGCGTCCCTCATGGATGCAGGGCAGAAGCGAGGAATCATTCATTCTTGACCTCCATCGCCTCCCATGGATCGCTCCTGTCGGCACCGAGTCTGAAGTAACCTCTTGGAGATGCCGGTCCCCCGAAACCGATCTCGTTCCAGGCCTCCGGGTGGGCGTAATAGACGGCAGTCACATCATGCAGCACTCGAGCAGTGAAAAAGCGACCGGCAGGCAGCCTCTGCCAGACCTCGCTTTGCACTTCTTCCTTCTGAATGGAACTCAGTATTTCGTCCTGCTGCTCGGGGGAAAGTTCGAGAAACATGGATCCAAACCGAAGACGGCTCTCGTCGTCTATTCCTTTGAGGCCGAGTTTCCATGACTCCTGCATGGAAGGCATGTCTTCGTAACGGTATCCATCCTTTTGATCGTTATACATCTTGCCGTCTATGAAGGGAGCAATCGGTACGGGAGACTCGGGGCGGTCCGGCTGGGGAATTATGCGGTTGCATACGGCTTTGAGAGTTTCCCATTCGTCCGGGTCGAAAAATCTGCGTTCCGGAATTTCGGCCAGTCTTTTTTCGACGACCTTCCGGGTCTGCTCATTCCAGGATGGCGAGTCCCATTTATCGAGTACGTTGTATCCCGGAAAGCGGTGGATGAATTTGCGCATCAGGTGTTTCCTCATGGTTCAGAAGCGGGAGGGATGCCAGTCCGGCGAGAGCCATTCCGGTAAAGCCCAGAGGGGCGGGCAGCGGCGGCCCCTGGAGTATCATTTGGCTCCAGTTGTGCCATCCGCCCATATTGCGGTGAACGCCGAAAGCATGGAATCCGATACCGGCGAGCCCGATAAGAGACGTCGCTTTCAAAATGGAGGAAGCCGCTTTCAGTATCTTCGGGGAAGGCCGAACTGCTGCGACGGCAAGCACGGCGGTTGCTGCGGGGGGGATGATCATGGGCACGTACTGAAACGGATCCTGGAAAGCTCCGCGGAAATGATAGAGGAAAGCTTCGGCTACGGTTGCGGCCATTCCGAAAGCTGTGAGACCGACGAGCGCACGCCCGGCCTGCATGCCCTTCACTGAGGAACGCCCCCAGTTGCCTGAGAGATACTCGGCAGCTACTCCGAATACCCCAGCCATAAGAATCGCTCCGGGAGCGCCGACCGGGGCACCGTAAAAGGCATT
>JAEZHY010000034.1 GCA_023416335.1 Pseudomonadota bacterium
TATCCCCAAGGCCGGAGACAATCTTTCTCTTCCGCTCCATCAGCCGGTTCAGATCGAAGGAGATGTCCGAGACGTCGATCCCCTGTTCGTTGAAGCGGGTCTTGGCGAAATGGTAATATTCGGTCGATTCGAGAAGGGCCTTGCTCGGGATGCAGCCGACATTGAGGCACACCCCGCCCGGGTTCGAATCCTTTTCGACACAGGCCGTTTTCATTCCGAGTTCGGCGGCGCGGACCGCGGCAACATATCCGCCCGGACCGGCCCCGATCACGATGAGGTCAAACTCGTCAGCGGCGGGCATCTACAGCTCCATCATGATACGCTCGGGATCTTCGATGCATTCTTTCACTTTTCGGAGGAATGTGACCGCTTCCCGTCCATCGATTATCCGATGGTCGTAGCTGAGGGCCACGTACATCATCGGCCGGACCGTTATCTGGCCGTCTACGACAACGGGGCGGTCCTCGACCTTGTGCATGCCGAGTATTGCGCTCTGAGGCGGGTTCAGGATGGGCGTGCTCAGTAGAGAGCCGAAGATTCCGCCGTTGGTGATGGAGAAAGTGCCTCCTTCGAGATCGGAAAGCTCCAGCCTGTTTTCGTTTATCTTTTTGACGAAATCGACGATCGCCCTTTCGAGTCCCGCGAATCCCAGTTTATCCGCATCCCGGATTACCGGTACAACAAGTCCTTTTTGAGCGCCGACAGCGACTCCGATATTGTAGTAGTTGTGATAGACGATATCGTTGCCTTCGATAAAGGCGTTCACCTCGGGCATTTGCTTGAGCGCCGCGACACAGGCCTCGATGAAGAAGGACATCATTCCAAGCTTTATCCCGTGCTTTTTCTGGAATTCCTCCCCGAATTGCTGCCTCATGGCCTGGAGGCGGCTCATGTCGATTTCATTGAACGTCGTGAGCATGGCGGTGTTGCGACGCGCGTCGAGGAGCCTTTCCGCAATCCGCCGGCGTATGGGGGACATCGGCTTTCGAACGGTCCCCTCCTGCGCGGGAACTCGTGTCACAGGCTGCGCAGGTCGGGGTGGTACGGGAATCTCCCGGCTCGGGGTCTTTGGCGCCGGTTTTCCGGGCGGCTGCTGTTCCAGGAACAGTCGCACATCCCCCTCCGTTATTCGACCTCCCGGTCCGCTGGGAGGAACGTCGGCAAGGTTGATGCCGCTTTCTTCAGCCAGGGCACGGGCCGATGGGGCGATCGGGGCAGAGGGTCCAGAGGGCTCGGGAGCGGGCTTAACCGCCTGTTCCGCCAGGGGAGGAATCTGCGGAGCCGATACCGCCGGAGGCCGTTCTTTTTCCACGGGCTTCTCGGGAGCAGGAGCGGGCACACCCGTTCCGACCTGCGCGGCTTCCGTTTCTATCAGGCCCACAACCGTTCCGACAGCAACCGTGTTGCCCTCTCTGATCAGAATACTCAGCACGCCGTCCGAAGGGGCGGGTATCTCCAGCGTAACCTTGTCGGTTTCGATGACGAACAGCACTTCATCCTTCCGAACCCTTTCGCCGTCCTTTCTGAGCCACTCTGCAAGCAGAGCCTCCTGCACGGACTCGCCGACTTCGGGCACTTTCAGCTCTAGCTTCATGACCTCTCCTGCCTATGCGGACTTTTGCGGAAATACCCTGTCCAGGAGCATCTCCCGCTCTTGTTTGTAGAATGCCAGGTAACCCGAAGCGGGACTCGGTGCAGGCGGCCTGGCGATAACGCCGGGTTCCCTGCCGGTCAAAGTCTTGAGCCTGGGCTGCATGAAAGTCCAGGCTCCCATGTTTTCGGGCTCTTCCTGGACCCAGTAAGTGTCCGATTCCGACGAGTACTTTGCAAGCACTTCTTTCAGTCCGGCTTCCGGAAAGGGGTACAACTGCTCGACCCGTATCACGGCCGTGTCTTTGGAAGCCGTCGCGCCGCGTTTTTCGAGCAGGTCATAATAGATCTTTCCGCTGCAAAGCAGGACCCTGGACGCACTCTCGACTTCCGGATCCCCCATTACCTCATGGAACCGCCCGGATGACAGCTCTGTCAGTGTCGATACGGCAGCGGGAAGCCTCAGGAGCCTCTTCGGCGTGAATATAAGCAGCGGCTTTCGAAAATTCCTTTTCATCTGCCGGCGCAGCAGATGAAAATACTGCGCCGGAGTACTCGGGTTGCAGACCTGGATGTTGTCGTCCGCGCACAGTTGCAAAAACCGCTCGATACGGCCGCTCGAGTGTTCGGGCCCCTGGCCTTCGATACCGTGCGGGAGCAGAACGGTCAGGCCGCTCAGTCTGTGCCATTTGGATTCGGCACTGACAATAAACTGGTCGAAAATGGTCTGGGCATTGTTGGCAAAATCTCCGAACTGAGCCTCCCAGATCGTGAGTGTGCCGGGGCTGACGAGCGAAAAGCCGTATTCGAAGCCGAGAACGGCATTCTCTGAAAGAGCGCTGTCAAAAACCATGTAAGGGGCCTGCGCGGGAGCGAGGTGGTTCAAAGGAACGTAATGGGTCCCGGTGTTCACTTCGGAAAGCACGCTGTGCCTCTGGCTGAAAGTTCCGCGACTGCTGTCCTGGCCGCTCAGGCGAATCGGTACGCCTTCGACCAGGAGCGATGCGAATGCAAGGGATTCGGCATTCGCCCAGTCTATCCCCTCCCCGTTCCCGACCGCATGGAACCTCCTGCCCAGGATTCGAAGCAGGCGGGGATGCACGGAAAAGCCTTCCGGAATTTCATTCAGTTTCTTCGCGAGATCCACCAGCCCCTGTCGGTCGAAACCGGTTTCGACCGGGTCCCAGGAATATTTTCCGCTTATGCCCTGCCAGATATCATAAAACCGGTCTTCAGGCATTTTACAGGTTTTGTTGTGCGCCGCCGTATAGCCCAAATCCATGCACGCGTTTATCCCCTCGACGATGTGCGCGACTTCCTCTTCGGTCACGGTCCCCGATTCCTGCAGGACACGGGAATATATCGTGTACAGGGGAGGTCTGTCCTTGATTCGGGCATACATCTCCGGCTGCGTATAGTAGGGTTCATCTCCTTCATTATGCCCGTAGCGCCTGTAGCAAACCACATCGAGGACGACGTCCTTGCCGAATTGATTCCGGTACTCCATCGCCAGTTTTGCCATGTGAACCGCGGCTTCCGGGTCCTCACCGTGAATGTGGAATATCGGCACCATGAGCATTTTGGCGATATCGGTGGCATACCGTGTCGAACGGGCATGCTCCGGCAGGGTGGTGAAACCGATCTGGTTGTTGATGATGATATGAAGGGTTCCTCCTGTCCGGTATCCTTCGAGTTGGGAAAGGTTCAGTGTCTCCGCAACGATCCCCTGCCCCGCAAAGGCTGCGTCCCCGTGAATCAGAACGGGGAGTACCAGGCTGGGGCCGGACCGCCCGGGCTCCTTCAGCTCTTTTTCCCTGGCATAGGCGATTCCTTCCAGAACGGGATTGACCGCTTCGAGATGACTCGGATTGCTCGCGAGCAGGATTCTGAGAGGTTTGCCTCCCTGCGGGGCCACATCTGCCATGAATCCGCGGTGGTACTTGACATCGCCCGCGCCGTATACCGATTCGGGATCGTAATGCTCTTCGAACTCGCAAAATACATGTTCGTAGAGTTTGTTCATGATGTTGACCTGAACATTCAGCCGTCCGCGGTGGGCCATCCCGATCAGGATTTCATGGAAGCCGTTCGAATGCCGCAGGAGAGCATCCATGACGGCAATTATTATTTCCGCCCCTTCGAGCGAAAACCGTTTCTGTCCGACATAGCGCGTGTGGAGAAACTGCTCGAACAGGGTTGCCTGGCAGAGCTTGTTGAGTATCAGGAGTTTTTCTTCCCTGTTTATTTGAGGATGGTTCCGGTTGGGTTCCATCCGCTCCTGAAGCCAGAGACGTTCGTTCGGATCCTGCAGGTGCATGTATTCAACCCCGACCGACCTGCAGTAGGTCTCACGGAGCGCGGAGATAATATCTCCGAGGGGGGCCGATTCTTTGAACAATGTCGGCGGAGCATAAAACTCACGGCCCAGGTCCTCTTCCGACAGGTCGAACGCAGAGAGTTCGAGAAGACTGTGCCGGACCGCGCATGACGACAGGGGATCGAGACAGGCCAGTAGGTGTCCGAGATCACGGTAGCGGTGAATGAGATGCTGCACGTTACACTGCTTCAGCAGCTCTCCTTTGTCACAAAACCCGGCGCCTGTTCGCTCCGGCCGCATTCCGAATTCAAAGCCTTCGAAAAAAGTCCGCCACTCCCGGCCTACACTATCCGGGTTTGCTTTCCACTTCTGGTATTGGGCGTCGATATATTCAGCGCTCAAGCTATATGATATTTCCATAGGCAATTAATTCCCTGATGCTGTTGCTGCTGCGAAGCTCTTAAAAGAACTGATTTTCCTCGCAGAAGGACAAAAGACGGCACACGATCGATCATCCCAAATTCCGACCAATGAAAGAGATAGCTATGATGGGATTTATGTCAAGAACTTACCGACCGATGCAGGAGCGGAAAGCCGCTCCCGAATGAGGGACGGGGGGAAAACAAATGCCGGACTTAAAGCGCAGATGTCTGAATATAATCGCTTATTAGCCGCTCATGACTTCTGCAGTACGATGATCGTAGGTAAAATTATCTATGAAATCCTGCAGCATGGACATATGCCTGACGCTCAGGTTCTCGAACTGCACCCCGCAACGACGGGTGGAGAGCTGTTCCCAGGAGCCCTCAGGGATTTCGGTATCGTAAATTATCTTGCACTGGACCCGGTCCACATGAATGAACCGGCCGTTACTCCCGAAGATCTTTATGCCGGAGCACCCTATATTCACGTCTTTTGTCGCTAGATAACGAACACATAGACCTCCCAGGCTGATATCCACTATCTGGCCGAGGTTGATCAATTCATCGGGTCTTAAGAAAGCTGCAAAAGCACCTTCTTTCCCTTTGTATCTCCTATGTTTCCTCTTTTCTTCAGACATTTGCTTCCCATCAAATAATATATGAGGAGAGACCAACCTGCGGCCCTGAAATAAAGGAACCCAGCGAATAGCAGAATATTGACGATCAAATCTTAAGGTCGGTCTGACGAAAAAACGTACGATGGATCTCCAACCATGCGGTTATGTTCTATTTAATGCGATTCGAACTGCACTAAAAGGGGGATTTTAAGGGGTATGAAATGGGTAGCCATATAACTAGAATCAGCGGATGTTCAAACAAGACGCTACGATATATGGCGTTTCGGAACGGGTACAATTTCGCAGTCCTTTTCAACACCTGCGTGTTTGAGCTAAAAACGGGGATCGCATACCCAACCCGAAAGCATGGTGGGAAATCTTTGATTTTATAAATATCTCGGCAACTTCCGCCTATTCACACCAATTCCGGAGCGCGCCGGTTCTCACATGAACACATCGTTGGAGGATCCATTCCTCATTGGCACAAATATCCCCCCCTCCCCTCCAGTTCCGCCAGAAATTCGATCGCAACCCGGTGTCCCATACATGCCTGTTTTTCGAGCTTCGATACAATCAGCCTGTACATGTGCTTCGTTTGTTCTCCCTCGCGTGTCCAGTTCTTGAATTCCCTCAGTCCTATTTGCCTGATTTTCTCCATTGCGGCTTCCAGTAGATGATTGGCAACCGGACCGGATTCGTCCATCCCATGGTCGATGATGTGGAGGATCTCCCTCATTTCATCAAAGTGTATCGTCAGATCGAGCCCCGAAAATGTCTTGCCGGACGTATGCTTCTGCCGCTCTTTTTCCATGCTCAAAGCTCCTTCCCCCAATGCGACGAGCTTCCCCCCACCGCACTTCCCCTCCGAATATTTATACGGGGCGGCAATATGCCTCCTAATGATCATTTTAACAATTTTATTAGTATCTTATGTAGTTTATAATGTGCATTCTCATTACCGGGGAGCAAAAATATATTGGCCTTGGATGAATTCCGTGAGCATATAGCATCTTTGCGATTATAAACGAATAGCAACAACATCGCATTTGAAGAGGAAGCGAGCCGTGAAGAGACTGCCGTTCAAAAAGATCGATGCCTTCACGACCGGCCGGGCGGAGGGCAATCCTGCGGGCTGCGTGTACCTCGATGAAGGCACACAACTTACAGATGCCGAAATGACCAGGATCGCACGGGAACTAAAAGGCTTCGTCAGTGAGGTCGGCTTTCTCCGGTCCGATCGTGACGGTCTTTCATTGAGGTATTTTTCTTCGGAATGCGAAGTCGACTTCTGCGGGCATGCGACTATCGCGGTCATGTACGACCTGATTCTCGGGAACAGGGAACTTCGCCGTCAAAAAGAACTGCTGGTTCGGGTCGGTACGGAAAGTCTGAGCGTGCTCAATCGGATTTCCGAGGAGAATGCGGTCTTTATCACTGCGCCGTCGCCCCGGTTTCTTCCGTGTGGCGTGGAGGCTGCAGACGTTGCCGAATCCCTGTCGGCAGGCGGGGACGCGGTCGACCCGACCGGGCCGATTCAGGTCATAAATGCCGGCCTCAGAACACTCATCGTGCCGCTTGTTTCACTTGATACATGCCTGAGCATGCATCCCCGACAGGATGAACTCCGAAAATACTGCCTCGAAAATGATATCGACATAGTCCTGGTGTTCTGCCGTCAGGCGGCCCTGCCGAAAAGCGATTACCGCACGCGTGTATTTGCGCCCAGGTTCGGATACCTGGAGGACCCGGCGACCGGGTCCGGAAATGCGGCATTTGGACATTACCTGCTTCAGCAGGGTTGGTGGAACGGCGGCGGAGTGGTCATCGAACAGGGGCCGTCCCGGGACAATCCCAACATTGTCAGGCTCCGCAGCATGGGCGACGGCCCGGGGAAGAGGGTACTATTCGGTGGAGCCGCGGTTTTGCGTATAGATGGGTCCTATTGTCTGCAGGAATAAATATTTGAGGTGGGCACGTCACCGGCGTGCCCACCTTTCCGTTTTTCGCGGGATGCAACTACCTGGCTTGCTGCCTGCTTCAGCCCTGTTGCATCATTTCATCTTCTGTTTGATCTTTTCCTTTTCCTGTTCGAATTCTTCCAGGAATTTCGGGAATTGGCCCGGGTTGAGCTTTTGCTTGGCCAACTTGAACACCTTCCCTTCTTCCTCCTTCACATGATGCTCGATCAGCTCTTTTAAGACGCTGAGCTTGGCGCTCCAGCGCTCGTCGGACTGCGGCATCTTGACCATTTCATTAAAGACGAGTTCCGTCACATGGTGCTCTTCGAATCCTTCCAACGTGTCCTCGCGGGCATCTTCATTTCCCATGAGAGCCTGGTAGAAGACTTTTTCCTCTGCCTTCAGATGGGGCATAAGTTCCTTTTTCAGTTGTTCGAAAAGCTCTCCCCTGTTTCCGTCACCGCCGTGAAGCTTCTCCAGCAGATCTTTCACCTCGCGGTGGTCTTTTCGCAGTTGGGCGAAAAACTCGTTTGCCATGACTCTCTCCTTGAATCCGGGGAATGAAAACGCACTGCGACATTCAGGAAAAGGTTTACCAGGCACTGTGGATAAGAGGCGGCGGGATTTTGTTAAATGGGGAAACCAGGGTAATTTTCAGTGCGCCATCATGCAATCGCGACCAGACCTGCGGATAGTTTTCCAATCTACTTCAATCAAGATCGAAGTCCATCACATGAATGACACGGGCTACCTCACTTTGTTGCCCGTGCCGGAGGCAATTCATTTCAGTTCACTGTTTACTGCTCACTGTTCACTGTTTTGGGGGTGTTTCAATCCAAGCAGTTGTTCATAAGCTTCAGAGAGCTTCAGAAAATCATCATGCCTGCCGCCTTTGTCCGGATGCCTCTTTTTTGCCTTCCGCCGATACAGGCTGATCAGTTGTTTCCTGCTCATGCGATTGAATTCTTCGCCGGTTATCCCGAAAACCTCAAAGGCTACCTGGACGGAAATCCTGGGCGCAGGCTCGGACCGCGGAGTGAAGCGATACCCGAAGAAGAAACCCTCGAACCACGTCTCGAACGTGAAGTCGGAGTCGAAATAGAGCCAGGCATATTTTTGCAGATATTTGTGCAGACCGCCCCAGTCGTCCCGGTCCACTCCGAGGAAGAAATTCTCATCAACATTGAGACCGCACAAGGCCATCTGAACATATTCGTCCAGTTCGTAGCGGTCCATTGCAGCGGGGTTTTCCCGGAGATACTGCGGGTATAGAAGAGGTATTCCCAGAGAAGCGTATACGTATGTAGCGAATTCCCCGGGGGGCAGGCGGCGCTCCATCCGGTCGATCGCGCTCTCGATTTCATCGCGGGACTTGCAAAGGAACACATTGAGGAACTTCCAGTGCTTGAGGCTCAATTCCCCGGAATCCATCCGGCCAAACCTCAGGTAGTAGAGCCGCCTGGCATCGAAGATGTGTACCCTGCGCCCGCCTTTTGCCAAATCGTCGAGATCGCAGTTTATGCTCGTCCGGGATCGATGGGCATGGTGGAACCTCTCGATTATCGTCCGGATATCGGGCCTGATAAACGGCATGAAAACGGATTCCAGGTCTTCCGACGTATAGCGCACCCCAAGTCTCCGGAGGCTTTCCTCCAGCTCCGGCTTGAAGTAGAAGCCGTGACCGCTCCAGGTGTATTCTATGTAAATCGTTGGATCCGGACCGAGGTCCAATAGATCGCGTGATTTGAGTATCCCGCGATCGGCATAAGTCTCGCTAAGAATGAAGTGAGAGTATGGTCTTTTTTCTATTCGTTTGAGGTAAAAGGGAATCACTCCTTTCGGACAGCTTCGTATTCTGCCGGGATTATTTAATCAGGCGGGCAATTTTCTGTCTGAAAATACTCTAAACATCAAGCTATCGTAAAGCTATTTGAGAAAAAAACCGATTTAATTGATGGCCGATATGCGGTCCACATCCTAGCCGGTACTGTCGAGAAGAGAAGCCGGAAGGATCGCCGTTCCCGACAATTTACATGATTTCCTTTTTCGGTGGAATAATATGGAAAACATTATTCAGCAGGAAGAACTCATCCAGAAATACCTCGCCCAGGACAATAAAGAAGCGGCCATGAAGCTCCTGTTCGAACTCGTGGCGGCATGCGCCAGGGAAAAGAATTTCCAGGCCGCGGAGTGTCTGAGGGACCGGATGTTTGAAATAGACCCGATGGCCCTTACCGAGATAATCCGCTCGGGAGAGATCATCGAAGAGGAAAAAAGCGACTCCATAGACAGAGAGCACCGCGAAATCTGGAACAGGCTGTATGAGCAGCTTTCAGTGGAAGAGGCAAACGCACTCTATTTTGCTCTCAAGTCGGCAAGATTCAAGGCGGAAGAAGCTATTTACACCCAGGGTGAATGGAAACCGCAGCTCTTCTTCCTGAACAGCGGCCGCGCAAAAATCATGTATTTCCGGGAAGGCCGCGAAGTACTCCTCAAACTGTTGAACGCGGGCCAGACGGCAGGGGAAGACACTTTCTTCACCAGCACCATTTGTACAACGTCTATGATCGCGGTCTCCAGCGTCGAAATGAATTACCTCGATGCCGGCGTGCTGAAAGCCTGGAAGAAGGACTTCCCGGTGCTCGAATCGAAGCTGCAGGCTTTTACATCGAAGGGAGAAAAAATAAAAGACCTGCTCCAGGCTCGGGAACTGGACCGCAGGTCCTTCAAACGCATTACGACCGGGGGAAGGGGAACCGTCAATCTGATGAGCCCATCCGGGAATCTGATCGGCAAACCTTTCAGGGTCGAGGTCTGCGACGTTTCCCAGGGCGGGATGTGCCTTCTCGTTCGGATCACGAAAAGAGAAACCGCCAGCCTGCTGCTCGGTCAAAGGCTGAGCATCAGCTACCTCAATTCCCAGATGGAGCTCTCGAAAACGATCAATGAAAAGGGCACCGTCGTGGCCGTGCGTTTCCACCCCTTCGAAGACTGCACGATCAACGTGAAATTCGACAATCTAATCCCCGAGCGGCTGATCAATGAGTTCGAACGCCTCGGGCCGCCGGTAGTGGAATTCGATTTTAAGTGAACGGTGAACTGGTTCCAGTGAACCGTGAGCAGTGAACTGAAAAAGCAGCAGTTCGCAGATAGTGAACGCGGATGAAAAATAATCCCCCGGCCGTGAGTACGATCGGGGGATTTTATTTGCTGCTTTCTTCCGAAATGTTCTTACAGCCTCTTCGGCAGATGTCCGCTCGGCTGGTCGGCCGCAAACGGATTTTCGACGATGATCGTTTCTTCCCTACCGGGGCCGACGGATACCATCTGAATCGGAATGCCCGCCAGATTCTCGATGGCTCTCAGGTACTTTCGGGTGTTTTCAGGCAGTTCATCCCACGTGCGCGCGTTCCCGATGTTTTCCTCCCAGCCGGGAAATTCTTCGTAAACGGGCTCGCAAGCATCCAGGGCTTCCAGTTCCGGGGGAACGATGTCGAGATGCTTTCCACGGCATGTATAGGATGTCGCAATTTTCAATTTCGGAATGCCGGTCAGGACGTCGAGTTTGGTAATGACCAGACCCGAAAGGCCGTTCAGACGGATCGCGCTTTTCACGACCACCATGTCCAGCCACCCGCACCGGCGCGGTCTCCCCGTCGTCGATCCGAATTCCCCGCCCACTTTCCGGATGGCCTCTCCGGTTTCGTCGAGAAGTTCGGTCGGGAAAGGCCCGCTTCCGACACGCGTCGTATAAGCCTTGACGATGCCCGTGACACCGTCGATCCGGGTCGGCCCGATGCCGGATCCGCAGCACGCGTTGCCCGCAACCGTGTTGGAGGAAGTGACATAGGGATAGGTGCCGTGGTCGATATCCAGATGAGTCCCCTGGGCACCTTCAAAAAGAATATTGCGGCTGGCGGCATCGGCTTCCTGGAGTCTTTTCGACACGTTTCCAGTAAAGGGTCTCAGCCTTTCGCCGAAAGCGATGTATTCCTCTTCGATTGCCGCGGCATCCAGAGGCTTCTCTCCAAAGTAATGCTGCAGCAGGAAATTCTTTTCCTCCAGGTTCCGCTCGAGTTTTTCCCGGAAGGTTTTCCGGTCCAGAAGATCGTGAACGCGGATTCCGTGTCTCCCAACCTTATCTTCGTAGCAGGGACCGATCCCGCGGCCGGTCGTTCCAATCGCAGTGCTGCCCTTTTTCTTTTCACGGGCCAGGTCGATCGCCCGGTGATATGGCATGATGACATGCGTATAGAGGCTGATAGTCAGGGTCTCCGGGGTCACCCGTATGCCGGCCTGCTCCAGGCGATCCAGTTCCCCGATCAAAACGCCGGGATCGAGCACCACGCCGTTTCCGATCATGCACATCTTTCCCGGATGGAGAATTCCGGACGGGATCAGGTGGAAAATGTGTTTCTTTCCATTGACGACCAGAGTATGCCCGGCATTGTTTCCGCCCTGGAACCGCACGACAAAGTCGGCCTTTTCCGTAAGGATATCGACGACCTTGCCTTTTCCTTCATCACCCCACTGCGTGCCGATGATAACTAGATTTGCCATGTCATTCTCTTTTCTCGAAAAGAAATCATTTGCCCGAAAACCGGTCCAGGCGCAAAGATCCCCTTCGAATTCTCGATTGAAAATCGGGGGATGATTAGCCGGAAGGATAATGGAATGCCGGATTTTCTATTTATCTGTATCGAAAATTTACTCCGGTGTCAAAAAAGTAATTTCCTTTTGCATTACGGATTTTACTGAAAAACCGCGAAAAAACAAGATATTGATGTGATTCCCGCGCGCAACCCGTCTCTGTGACCCCGTCTTCAGACAGGTATATGCACTGCCTCCGTTCTCACTTTTAATATCCGGCAGCACTGTCCCAACCATCCGGATTTTCAGACAACCTGCAAAAATCGGAAATTATTGCCTTCCGGGCAGCGTTATGTCAGACTTGATATCAAGCTGAGTGGCTCCCCTTTGCGTCATTAATGAGAACGGCAGCGGCGTAGGGTGGGGGAGCGAAGCGTGGTCCGGTCTTTTCGGGTGCCCACCGCCCGGCCATTCCGATGAGTTTGTTCCAAGGTGATGGACGATGGGAAGTTGAGATTTTAAACATGACGGACGGATACGAACAGAGTACACGCCGGGTCATCTACCTGGATAATGCCGCAACCACCTTCCCCAAACCCCGCTCGGCAATGGAGCGGATGGTTGAAATCTACCTGCAGAGGGGGGTCTCTCCGGGGAGGGGAGGCTATGACCTTGCAGTCGAAGCAGATGCGCTGGTAAACGGAGTCCGCCGAAAACTTGCCCGTTTTTTCGGCTCCGACGACCCTGACAGGGTAATCTTCGCGGGAAACGCTACCGACGCGCTGAACCTCGTTTTGCAGGGCTGCGCCAGCCCTGGCGATCATATCGTATCGACCCGCCTCGAGCACAATTCCGTCCTTCGGCCGCTCCACCACCTGCGCATGCAGAGAATTATCGATTTCGATCTCGTACCCTTTGACGGCATGGGCTTCGTGGACCCGAACGACATTGCCGAAACGATTCGGCGCAATACAAGGGCGGTGGTGGTAAGCCACGCATCAAACGTCCTTGGAACGATTCAGCCCCTTGAAGAAATCGGCCGAATCTGCTCCGACCACGGCATTCCGCTGATCGTCGATGCGGCCCAGAGTGCCGGCGTTTTTCCCATAAACATGACGGACTGCCGGATCGCGGCGGTTGCTTTTACCGGGCACAAGAGTCTCATGGGGCCTGCCGGTATTGGCGGACTGGTCCTGGGCCCTGATTTCGACGTTCGTTCCACGCGCTTCGGCGGCACGGGAATCGATTCGGAGAATCTGGTGCACACGCAGACCTTCCCATATCGGCTGGAAGCCGGCACCTTGAATCTTCCTGGTATTATCGGTTTGTCCGAAGGACTGGACTGGGTCCTCTCCGAGGGACCGGAAACGATCCACTCCCGGGAAATGGAGCTGCTCGCGCGACTGAGGGACGGCCTATCCGAAATCCCCGGCGTGACGCTCTATTGTGTGGAGGACCTTTCCAGGCACGTCGGGCTGCTTACGGCAAATATAAGCGGCATCAGCTCCCAGGACGCAGGCACCATCCTGGATGCCGATTTCGATATTGCCGTTCGTGCGGGACTGCACTGTGCGCCGCTGGTGCACGCCGACCTCGGTACCAGCCCGGGCGGCGGCGTTCGTTTCAGCCTGGGACCTTTCACCACCCAGGCCGATATCGACGCGACAATTGAAGCCATGACCGAGATTTCCGGAGCACAAATGAGGCAAAGAAAATGATTTCCGCTCCATTAAATAGAAAGAATAGAGTTCCATTCCAAGTTCACGCTACGTTCATGTCCCCACAGGAGAGAAAATGAAGAGCATCAAGTTGCAAGTGAATGGCGTGCAGAGACATTTCGTTGTCGATGAAAATCGGGTACTCCTGGATCTTCTTCGTGAGGACCTTGGCCTCACGGGAGCCAAACAGTCCTGCGACCGCAAGGGCCAGTGCGGCGCCTGTACCGTGCTCGTAAACGGCAAGGCCGTGCTTTCCTGTCTTACCAAAGTCGCATCCCTGGACGCCGCCCAGGTCATATCCATTGAAGGACTGGGAACACCGGAAAACCCGCACCTCATCCAGGAGGCCTTTGCACTCGCCGGGGCAGTCCAGTGCGGATTCTGTACGCCGGGGATGATCCTCGCGGCCAAAGCGCTCCTCAACGTCAATCCCGACCCAGACAAGGAAGCGGTCAAGCACGCGCTGCGCCGCAATCTCTGCCGCTGCACGGGATACAAGAAGATCATCGAGGCCGTGGAACTCGCGGGCAGGTTCCTGCGGGGCGAAACCACACCCGATGCGGTACGGCTCGGAATGGGCGATAAGGTCTTAGGGGTTTCCCATACGAGGCCTTCAGCCATGGCGAAGGCGTGCGGAACAGCCCACTTCACGGCCGATATCAGAATCCAGGGGGCACTGGAACTGGCCGTCCTGCGCAGCACGGTCCCGCATGCCCGCATCGACTCCATCGACACCTCGGAGGCGGAAAAAATGCCCGGCGTTGCCGGCGTGCTGAAAGCCTCGGACATCAAGGGGACAAAGATCCTGAACTACCTCAGGGCCGACCGCCCCGTGCTCTGTATCGACAAGGTCCGCTACATCGGCGACCCGATCCTGGCGGTAGCGGCCGAAACCAGAGCGCAGGCCGAAGCCGCCCTGGAAAAGGTGAAGGTCGTGCTCACTCCACTGCCTGTTGTCGACAGTCCCGAAGCCTCGCTGGCCGAGGGCGCGATCCAGGTGCATGAAAATTTCCCGAACCTCTGCTACGACCAGCCGCAGAGCAAGGGCGATGCCGAAGCGGCACTGAAAAATTCAGCCGCCGTCATCGAGGCGAAATTCAAAACTCAGATCAACCACCAGGCGCCGCTTGAACCCGAAGCCGTCGTGGCCTACTGGGAAAATGAAGAAGCCGGTGAAGACGCCAAGCTGGTGATAATCGGCCGAAGCATCAACATCCATTACCACCTGGGTATGCTGCAGGAAGCGCTCGGATGGGACAACATGAGCTACCGCGAAGCCTATTCGGGAGGACAGTTCGGCATTCGGATCGACGTCATCTCGGACGCAATCGCCGGGGCCGCCGCCATCCACTTCAAACGCGCAGTCCGTTACATCCCGACCCTGGCCGAAAGCATGCTCATGACCTCAAAGCGCCATTCCTTCAAAATGGACGTCAAGCTCGGGGCTGATGCACAGGGCAACCTCACCGCCTACTGCAACGACATTCTGGTGGACAAAGGCGCTTACTATTCGATCGGCCACGTCGTGGTGTACCGTGCCCTGCAGATGCTTTCCGGCTCGTATAACATCCCGAACATCGGCGTTACGGCCCGGCTTGCCTACACCAACAATCCCTGGGGCAGCGCCGCCAGAGGCGCCGGTCCTCCGCAGGCAAACTTCGCCCTGGAATGCGCCATGGAAATGCTGGCCGACAGGCTCGGCATGGACTCTCTCGAATTCCGCCTGCGGAACTCCCTGAAACCGGGCCAGAGCAAGTCCACCGGCCGGACGGTGACGGAATGGCCGCTGCCGGAACTGCTGGAATCAATTCGCCCGCACTATGAACGGGCGATCGAGGAAGCCAAACCTTATCGCGATGGAAAGATCAGGCGGGGAGTCGGGCTGGCCACCGGCTCTTTCGGCATCGGAGGCCCGGGAGACGTATCCGTTGCCGCCGTGGAACTCGATCCGGACGGCGGAATCAGCGTTTTTGCAGCGGCAGCCGACCCCGGTGAGGGCAACGATTCCATGCTCACCCAGTTGACCGCCGAGTTCATGGGCCTCCCCTTCAGTAAGGTGCGCATAAATACCCGCGACACCGACTATACGGCGGCAAGCGGCCCCGCAGCGGGCAGCCGCATAACGTATATGATCGGCAGCGCCCTGCTCGACGCACTCAGACAGTTGCGGGCAGCCATGCAGGAGACAGGGGCCCGGACAGCGGAAGCTCTTTCCGCGGCAGGGAAGCCTACCCGCTATCTCGGACGCAAAAAGAACGAAGACGCGGGTCCGCTCGATCCCAAAACCGGCCAGGGGCCGTCGTTTGAGTCCCAGGTGCATGCCGTCCAGATGGCTGAACTGGAAGTGGATACCGAAAAAGGCGCGGTCAGGGTCCTGAAGATGACCACCGCCGTAGATGCGGGAACGGTGATCAATCCCCAGAACCTGACCGGGCAGTTGGAAGGCGGCCTGGACATGGGAGTGGGCTACGCCTTGCGGGAGCAGTACATTGCGGGTCAGACCAGAGACTGGCTGACCTTTAAGTTCCCAACGATTCGGAACAGCTTCGAAATGGAAACGATAATCCGCGAGACGCCCCGCCCCAAGGGCCCCATGGGCGCAACCGGCGTGGGTGAGATGTGCATGGTCCCGACGGCCCCGGCGGTCATCAACGGCATCAAGAACGCCGTCGGAGTCTGGATCTGCGATCTTCCGGCCACCCCGGCAAAGGTCCTCAATGCCCTGGCGGCAAAGAAGGGCCATTGAGCACGCAGTCTGAACAGCCGGCATCGCACCGGACCCCGCATGTGCGCAGCCTTGCCGGTCGTGAGATCGTTTTCGACGCGGAAGGTTTCTTCAATGATTTTCAGGATTGGTCTGAAGAAGCCTTCGAGGTCCTCGCCGAGGAAAGCGGGATCTCTCCGATCACGGAGCAGCACCGGAAGGTGGTCCGTTTCCTGCGCGAATTCTACGCCTACAACGGCCGCAGTCCGCTCAACCACCAGATCAAAGGGGGAACGGGCCTGAGCGCCCTTGAACTTCAGCGCCTGTTCCCCGAAGGTATCAAGCTGGGAGCAAGGAGACTGGCCGGGTTGCCGAATCCAAAGACGTGCAGTTGACGAGATACATAGGATTTGTGGCGGGACAATAGTTTTATTTATAAAAAAATAGCCTGCAGTGTCTGGTCTAAACCTCCTGCAGGCTATATGGCATGACAAAGGGGATTCCCTCTCCATCTATACCGCTTCAAGCATGGTATCTATTTCTCGGAGGGCGGTCTGTGCTTCGGATAAAACTATATGTGGCTTGATTCCTCTCAGCTCGGTTGCTCGACTGTCAACAGATCCGGTCAGCATTAAAGTCTTCGTTACATAAAGAGCAGTGGCAAGGCATTCAAGCTCACTTACGCCTTTTCCACCGAACTTCTCAGCAATTCGATCAATGTACAATCTGTAGCGATCGAGCGTCTTGGGAAAGCGCTCTTTGATGGATTTGCCAAACTGAGTGGTATCCAACCTTGGACCGTATGGCGGTTGGGGTTGAAGAACCAGCAGTCCGTCAGCTCTCAACTCCGTCAATTCATCACGCAATTCGAAGGAGAAAGGCCCGTGTTTGTACAAAATAAAGCCAAACTGAAGAGGTATTCCATAGAGTTCTTCCAAGAAGTAGGCTGCTTTCTGTAGATGAGTTTCCCCGCACCAACTGCCATGCGCTCTCAGGCTCTCTATTAATTCGAAAAGAATCGCTGCTCTTTGATATTTATACATCGTCTTTCTCCCCTATGGCGGCAGCTTTGATTATATTTTGTCGATTACGTACGATCCAATCGACCGACTCTGCAAATATGCTCCGGTCTGCAAATACGTAATCAGTTATAACAATAGGCAATTGTTGCAGCGTAGCAGAAACGGCCAATGATGATTCGATTCTTTCGTCTCGCATCAGTACGGGGAAGTCTGGAGCCCCTCCTTTTTGAGGATACCTGTCATGTCTCAAGTTTTCTGCCCCAAATCTTTCAACCGCAGCTCGATATATCGCACTGCCTGCCTCAGGATTAATCCGAACATCAGTCGGATTGCGTTGGTATATTACCTTAAAATGCTTTCTTCGGACAATCCGTTCTGCATCTGTATGGCCTCGCCTTTCAGAATCAAAGGCTGCTTCTCGCAATGCGGATGTGACTTCGTTGTCCGTCATTGAAAGATGTTTCTGTATGTCTGTACTGAATAATCCATCAGGCAACCACGCCCTCAGAAAATCTTTGAGATGAATGTCATAAACTCGCCGAATGGGATGAAAGTATACCTGAGAATACATAAAGTATCTCGCCAACATCAGCGCTTCTGCGGTATGCAGACCGCCTTCTTCGACTCCGAGTGCGGGCTCTTTGCTGTTATCATCACCACCCAATGGAGGAGCGGTCAATATACGCAAAGTATCAATCAGGCGGTAGTGGTCGAAATTCCCATAGGCTACACCAATATGATGCGAATCCCTCAACAGGTAATCCATCCGATCAACGCCAAATGCATCCCCGACGATGATCTCCGACAGGATCGTCTCCCAATCGGAAAACTTCAGGCCTATCGCTTCCTTAGGCCCGAGTGCGAGTTTCTCAATGTCGATTGGGCGCAGAGGCGGAGTCA
Organism: Pseudomonadota bacterium; assembly: GCA_023416335.1. The sequence continues at coordinate 17,839 of JAEZHY010000034.1, forward strand.
TGCGACTCCAAATCTCATTCAGTTCTTCACTATTAATTATTTCAGCCGTGAGTCGTTCATGGTTCCATCCTTGCGGAAGCAGTTCTTTTTCAGCAGCATGCGAAAATGGGAGATGCCCCAAATCATGGCATAATGCAGCCATTCGCAATACTCTGCGCCAATAGCGGCGGTCATCCTCGGCTGCGACCTGGGGCAGAAGTTTTCGTATTTGATCACTTACATTGTCAGGGTTGGTAATGACATCATAGACTCGCCCTGCCAACTCCATTACTCCTAGAGAATGCTCGAATCTCCGATGTGTCGCACTGGGATAAACCAGATATGTCATCGCCAACTGGTGAATATGGCGCAACCGCTGGAAAGCTCGGGAGTTCAAAACTTCCCGCTCATGGTTGTCCAGACGGACAAAGACATGCACGGGATCTCGAATTTCGTGAGTGTTTTTCCCCATTCTCTCGTCCGGAACAGGTTCAAGCCATCGCGTCAACTTCTCATTGGAATGTCATTTCTAATGACTATCTGCAGGCACGACCCCCACTTTGGCGTTCGATTATAACAGAGATTGCCAAACCAGGCTGGATAAATTCGAAGCATCAGCCACATTCGCGATTTGGTGAGATTACTGATTCGTGAGCAGCTTGGCGAGTACCCGAAATATTCTCTCGCCGGCTCTCTGTTTCCGCATTGTGAATGGAAAATTCAAGGCAACCCAAGAGAGAATGTCTCCAGACAAGAAGATCATCCTTGACCAGGCAAAAAATAAGCCCCGTTCCGCCTGCATATACAGAGTCAACGGAGGGGGCTCATAAAGCGTTCCAAACATTCTGGACAAACCGAGTGTTTCGAATGGGGTTATTTAAGTGTCGCTTTTACCTGCACCATTGCGTCCTTCGAGTAATAGCTGCAGACGCCCTTTTTGGCTTTCGGTTCGATTGCCAGTTCTTTGATCGCCTTTTTCACTTTGGCGTCCGAGACGCCCAGTTCCTTGGCTATGCCTCCCGCCGTGAGAAGATCATCTTGTTTATCAGCACACATCTTTTTCCCTCCCTGTTTTGCTGTGGTCGCGATTACCGGATGAGAACCCGGGAAGATTGCGTAAGCTTCAATTTTAGTAATTTCACTAAATAGCGCAACCTTTTCAACCAGAGAATCCCATCGTACGTGTCGGATCACGCCGCTTCGATGCTCGTGGCGACTCGGGCAGCCGCCGTATCCAGCGTTCCCGATTCGGACTTGGCATCCACGACCACGATCGTAGGCCCGTGCGCCCTGAGGATCAGCTGTTCGACAACCGTCTTGCGTCCGAGCAGGCGCTTCCACCACTGCCGCGGACCGGGGCGGCCGATTACGATGTGACCGACGCGGTATTCCTTTGCAAAATGCAGAATGGTATCGACGATGTCCTCACCCTTGTAAGTGAAGACGATTGCACCGAGCGAATTGGCCAGGGTCAGGGTGTCGGAAAGGAAACGTTGCGTCGAGGCATCTATCGCCGTCGGGGATTCTCGCGGCGTTTGCACGTAGACGGCATACCAGTTGCGGTTCAGGCGCCCGGCAAGCCTGGATCCGTACCGCAGGAGCGCAGCACTGTTGGGACCGCGTGAACTCAGGCAGACCATGACCTGGTCGGGGGACGATCCGTGCTCTTCTTCCGGCGCGCTCCGGCGCTTGAGGTCGATTTGGGAGGCAAGCTCACGGAACGACAACTCGCGCAGTTCATCGAGGTTCGTCCGCTTGAAAAAATTATCCAGCGCGGTGGAGATTCGCTCCGTCGGGTATATTTTCCCTGCGCGGAGCCGCTGCTGCAGGTCTTCGGGAGCCAGGTCGATATTTACGATTTCATCGGCCTCCGCAAGGACCGAATCGGGCAACCTCTCGTGCACCTTGACACCCACTAGGTCTTCCACGGTATCGTAGAGGCTCTCCAGGTGCTGGATGTTCATGGTCGTAACCACGTGAATCCCGGCCGCGAGCAAATCCTGAACGTCCTGGTATCTTTTGGAGTTTTCGCTCCCCGGAACGTTCGTATGCGCCAGCTCGTCGATTAGAGCCACTTCCGGGCGGCGTGCCAGCACGGCCTCGAGATCCATTTCCTCCAGGAGGATGCCCCGGTACTGGACCTGCTTTCTCGGAATCACTTCCAGGCCCTCGACCAGTTTGGCAGTCTCGGCCCGCCCGTGGGTTTCAACGAGCCCGACAACCACATCGATGCCCGCCTCTTTGAGCCGGTGCCCTTCCAGGAGCATCTGCCAGGTTTTCCCGACACCCGGTCCATATCCCAGGTAGATCTTGAGCTTTCCGCGCTGGGAGCGCCGGATCAACTGAAGAAAACTAAGAGCCCTGTCCTCCGGCATAAGGCGCCCCTTTCAGCTCTCCAGAGGGCTGTCCGGCCGGATTTTTGGCCCTTTCAGCCTCGAAAAATCACGATGAATAACAGTACCTTTTTCGGACAGATACTCCATTTCCAGCGACAGAGCAACCTGTCTGACAAGCGACTCCAGCAGAAATCTCCGGTCCGAAACGTCCAATCGTTCAGGGTCCTCGGGCCGTAGAGCGAAAACCCCGAGGCGGGTATCGGCGACCCGAAGCGGCACGTAGATCACTTTGCTTTTCCGACCCATATCCCCATCGAAACAGGTCGGCGTACCCGTTTCAAACGTCTTCCCGGCAAGCCGCATTTCCATGGTGAAATCCTGCAGGAATACCGAGGACGGATCTCCCGCCGCCACGGTCAATTTACCCTTGATATCCGGCAAGAGCACCACGCTATGAGAGTCAAACATCATTGAAATGTATTCCACACCGATTTTCAAGGTGTCCTCGGGATTGCGGGAGGAGGCAAGCTGACTGCTGAGACCGTACATAGCCGAGACCTGCCTTTCCTCCATGCGGGCTATCTCGGTTTGCTTGCGCATGACGGACGTCAGATGGCTTATCGCCAGGGCAACAGCAAACATGACGATGAAGGTCACAATGTATTGCGCATCATTCACCGTAAAAGTATACCGAGGGGGGACAAAAAAGAAGTCGAAGGCCAGAACGCTCAAAGCGGAGGCCATCATCGCGGGTCCTCGCCCGCAGTCTATTGCCGTCAGCATCACCGCCATCAGGTATATCATTATGAGATTGGCGGGCGCGAGATACGGAAATACCAGGAAGCACAGAACCGTTGCCAGGATCTGGAAAAGGATGGCCGTTCCGTAATCGGGCCAGTTGACTCCCGGAGGCTGCACTCTGTCGATCTTTACCTTTTCGCCCGGGGCTCCCGACACCACCTCGACGTCGATTCCTTCGGATTTTCGGATCAGCGCATCGACCGGGCTCCCGATCGACAGCCGTCTCAACAGGGACTGCCTCGGTCTGCCGACCACAATTCTTGCCACGTTCCGCTCGCGGGCAAATCCGATGACTGTTTCCGCGATATTTCGACCCGCCAGGGTGAAAGTCTCCGCCCCGAGTTTCTCCGCAAACCTCAAATCGTCCAGGATTCGTTCGCGGTCCGAATCCCGCAGGAGTGTCCGCGGCGATTCCACATGGACGGCAAGCAGTTTAGCTTCCATGTCCCGGGCTTTTTCCCATGCGGCCCTGATGACCCCTGCCGATGAAGGACCTGGGCCCACACAGACCAGAATGTTCTTCACGGCCGTTACAGGATCGGACATATTGGAACCTCCATAAACCCAAACATTCCGGGAAAGTGCAGCCGACATATCACGCCCCGCCGCACGACTCCGGGTTCGGGACATCCAGTTTATTTTCGACTTTTGCTAGTCCCATGGCAATTCATGCTGATGGGGGACGCCTTCCATATGCCATGTGAATTTTGGGGTTATTTTGCCGATGCACCATCTCAGTTTCAGGTGCGGCTTTAATTCGTTTCTTTAGGAGCTTTCGTACGCCCTCATGAGAAATCGAGTCGACCAGATCAAGCTCCACTGCTCTGTCGGCCAGGAGCCGCAGTGTCCAGTGCTCTCGGCCTTCTGGTGGATCAGAACAGGCAAGTGCGGTAATCCGTGCCGCCGTTAAGCCGTCCAGCTTAGGAGGTTTTCCGGACCGGGGTTTTTCCTCCAGGCTTTCCATGGAATTTTCATTGAAAAACCGCTTACGTACCTTATAGACTGTTTGGACGCAGACATGTAATGCTTCCGCGATCTCACGGTCTCTTTTCCCAGCATCGGAGAGCAAAAGGATGCGTGCACGTATAATTTTCCGGGCCGGCTTGCACCCGCTCTCAACCAGGCGCTTAAGCTCTCTACGCTCCTCATCTGTAAGCTGAATATGAAATTGTTTATTCATAGTCATCAGACCCTCCCGATCGACCTCTTACCTTGCATCGAGCGCCTGGTTGAGTTCCAGCACGTTAACGGCCGGATCTCCCAGAAATCCGAGCTGCGGGCCTTCCGTATATTTCCGTATGTATTTCCCGATCTCACCGATCGACATCCCCCTCGCGTCCGCCACCCGGGCGGCCTGCAATTCGGCGTTCCTCACGCTGATGTGGGGATCGAGACCGCTCCCGGATGCTGTTACCGCATCGGCGGGGACTTTTGTGTCGGGGTGGAGATCGTTCTCGGAGATATAAGCCGAGACGCGCTCCTTCACCTGGTCCGAGAGCTTCCTGGAAAGCGGCCCAAGGTTGCTTCCTCCGGAGTTGGCGGCGTCATATCCATTTTCCCCAGCCGCGGAAGGGCGCGGATGAAAGTACTGATTTCCCGTGAAGTCCTGAGCAATCAGGCTGCTGCCAATGACTTTGCCGTTCCGTTCCACAAGAGACCCGTCTGCCTGGTGAGGAAAGGCTATCTGCCCTATCGCCCACACAACGAGCGGATAAATTCCACAGAGCACGACTCCCAGGACGATTATCGCCGCGGCTGAAGCCCTTATTTCCTGCATCAATGATTTGAGGCTCAAGGTTCCCGCCTTTCGGGAAGTAAAGGATTGCGTTGCGACATGCGCCTCGGTTGAAACCGATTTCGAATCCATTATTTTTCTCCTAATCATCCACTCAGGCCAGTCCAACTGCCCGAACCACCAGGTCGATCAGTTTTATTCCGATAAAAGGAGCGACGATTCCGCCCAATCCGTATATGAGAAGGTTCCGCCTCAACACGGCTGCCGCGCCGAGCGGCCGAAAACGGATACCCTTGAGCGCCAGGGGAATCAGCGCAACGATTATCAGGGCGTTGAAGATAACCGCGCTCAGGATGGCGCTCTGGGGAGATGCCAGCCCCATTACGTTCAGCGCGCCGATCTGGGGAAAGGTACCCACCAGCATGGCGGGAATGATCGCAAAATATTTTGCTACATCGTTTGAAACGCTGAAGGTGGTGAGCGCTCCCCGGGTCATGAGGAGCTGTTTCCCGATCTCGACCACTTCGATGAGCTTCGTCGGATTGGAATCGAGATCGACCATATTCCCGGCTTCCTTGGCGGCCTGGGTACCGGTGTTCATGGCAACGCCAACGTCCGCCTGGGCAAGGGCGGGAGCATCGTTTGTCCCGTCGCCCGTCATGGCCACCAGGTGCCCTGCGACCTGTTCCCGGCGAATCAGCGCGAGCTTGTCCTCGGGCCTTGCCTCGGCCAGGAAATCGTCCACGCCCGCTTCCTTTGCAATAGCCCCTGCAGTGAGCGGGTTGTCGCCGGTAATCATGATCGTGCGGATGCCCATCGCGCGAAACCGCTCGAACCTGTCCGGCAGCCCGCCTTTGACAATGTCTTTCAAATGAACGGTACCAAGCACCTTTTGATTGCTCGCGACAACAAGAGGCGTCGCCCCGCTCAATGCAATTCCCTCGACGTCGGCCTCGACCTGTTGCGGCAGTCCTCCGGCAAATTCCCTGACCGCGTCGGGAGCGCCCTTCCGGAATTGACTCCCGTTGATATCCACTCCGCTCATCCGGGTCTTGGCGGTAAAAGGAATAAACTGCGCCTGCTCAAAATCGCTGAGCCCGCGCTCACGAATGCCGAACCCTTTTGCAAGGACGACAATGCTCCGTCCTTCGGGGGTCTCGTCCGCAAGAGAGGCCAGTTGGGCTGCGTCCGCCAGTTCCTCCACCGTGGTCCCCGGAGCGGGCACGAATTGCACCGCCTGCCGGTTGCCAAGAGTTATCGTTCCGGTCTTGTCGAGCAGGAGCACGTCAACATCACCTGCGGCTTCGACAGCCCGCCCGCTCATTGCGAGCACGTTTCTCTGGATCAGGCGGTCGATGCCCGCGATGCCGATGGCGCTCAAAAGGCCTCCGATCGTGGTGGGGATGAGGCAGATCAGAAGCGCAGCCAGCACGGTGATCGAAAAGACCGCGTTCGAGTAGGTGCCGAGCGGCTTCAGAGTAATGATCACAATGAGGAAGATGATCGTCAGGGCGGCGAGCAGAATGGTCAGGGCGATTTCGTTCGGCGTCTTCTGCCGCCGCGCGCCTTCGACCAGGGATATCATGTGGTCCATGAAACTCTCGCCCGGATTTGCCGTCACCCGGACAGTGATCTTATCGGAGAGGACGCGGGTCCCTCCGGTCACCGCGCTCCGGTCTCCTCCGGCCTCGCGGATTACCGGGGCAGATTCGCCGGTGATGGCGGATTCATCGACACTGGCTGCCCCACGGATGACTTCGCCGTCGGCCGGGATGATCTCGCCCGCTTTCACGGTGACCACATCGTCCTTTCGCAGCGATTCGGCCGGTACCGTTCTGGTCGACCCGTTCGCATCCAGAAGGTTGGCCGTCGTCTGGGTCCGGGCCTTTCTCAGCGTGTCGGCCTGGGCCTTGCCGCGTCCCTCCGCCATCGCTTCGGCGAAGTTTGCAAAAAGCACGGTAAACCACAGCCAGATGGATATCTGGAGCGGGAAGCCGACAGGCTCGTTCCTAAACGGCGAGATGAAGAGTTCGAACGTAGTTACGACCGCGCCGACCAGAGCTACGAACATAACCGGGTTTTTGACCATGTGAACCGGGTTGAGCTTGAGAAAGCTGTCCCGTATGGCCGGTACCAAGATTGACTTATCGAAAAGGGAATGCGTTTTCCTGGACATTATCTTATTCCTCAGTAGAGCTGCGTTGAATTCATCATCAGGAAATGCTCGACGATGGGGCTGAGGCTCAGTGCGGGCAGGAATGTCAAGGCCCCGACAAGGATGACGGCACCGATTACGAGAAGCGTAAAGGTGATGCCTGATACTGGAAAGCTTCCGCTGCTCACCGGTGCGGCTTTTTTGCGCGCCAGGTTTCCCGCGAGGGCCAGCACCGGGACTATTATAAAAAAACGACCGACGAGCATCGCCAAACCCAGCGTGATGTTGTACCAGGGCGTGTTTGCGGAAAGGCCGGCAAAAGCGCTGCCGTTGTTGTTGATGGCGGAAGTATAGGCGTAGAGTATCTCGCTGAGTCCATGCGGGCCGGAGTTGTTGAGCCCCTTGAGTCCCCACTCGCCGACGGCCGCCAGGGCAGTGAATCCAAGCAGGGCGGTCGCCGGAATCAGAATTGCCAGAGCCGCTACCTTGATGTCGTAGGACTCTATTTTCTTGCCGAGATACTCAGGCGTTCTTCCGACCATAAGTCCCGCAAGGAAGATGGCCAGGATCACGAAGATCAGCATGCCGTACATACCGCTTCCGACGCCCCCGAAGACGACCTCCCCCAACTGCATGTTGAAAATCGGAACAAGTCCGCCAAGCGGCATGAACGAATCATGCATCGAGTTTACGGCGCCGCATGAGGCGTCGGTCGTGACCGTGGCCCAGAGCGCGGAATTGAAGATCCCGAAACGGACTTCCTTGCCTTCCATGTTGCCGAAGGAGGAATCCACGCCGAGCGCAGTCAGGCGCGGGTTGCCGTGCGATTCCGCCCACCAGCAGACCAGGACGCCTGCCAGGAACATGACGAACATGGCCGACCAGACCGACCAGCCGTGCTTCTGATTTCGCACCATGCGGCCCAGGTAGTAGGTAAGCGCACTGGGAATCGCAAATATCGAGAGCATCTGGATGAAGTTGGAAAGCGGGGTCGGGTTTTCATAGGGATGAGCGGCATTGGCGTTCATGAAGCCGCCGCCGTTCGTGCCAAGCATCTTAATTGCAACCTGGGAAGCCACGGGCCCCTGGGCAATGGTCTGTTGGCCTCCATCCAACGTGTATGCCGTCACATAGGACGAGAAGTTTTGAATCATGCCCTGTGAAATCAAAAATACAGCGTAAACAAGGCAGATCGGGAGCAATAGATACAGGCAGGTCCTCGTGAGATCGACCCAGAAGTTTCCGAGTTCGGTTGCTTTCTGCCTTGCGATCCCGCGAATCAGGGCAGCGGCGACCGCAATGCCCGTTGCAGCGGAGACGAAGTTGTGAAAAGTGAGGCCGACCATTTGTGAGAAGTATGAGAGTGTGCTTTCACCCCCATAGCTTTGCCAGTTGGTATTGGTGGTGAAGCTTGCAGCCGTGTTGAAAGCCAGGTCGGGCGGAACGGCGCCGAAATGCTGCGGATTCAGGGGCAGGTACCCCTGCAGCCTCAGAATGGCATAGGTGAAAAGCAACCCTGCCGCGCTGAACACGAGCACAGATACGGAGTATGCCTTCCAATCCTGTTCGCTGTTTCTTTCAACCCCGATGAGGGCGTAAGCGGTCCTTTCGACCGGTTTAAGAACCGGATCGAGCAGTGTTCGGCCGTTCGGGTCGAGCACACGCTTGATATATATTCCCAGCGGTTTTGTGATCGCCGCAAGAACGACTATGAATACGGCCAGTTGCAGCCAGTCCATGGCACCCATATCGATACTCCTCTAAAAATCCTCGGGCCTGACGAGCACCCAAAAGAGATAGGCAATCAATGCGACAGCCACGGTCCCGACGATTAGGTTCTCGATCATTTTCTATTCTCCTCAAAACAGATGCAGCATCCGCAAAGGCCAAGAAATCCGAAATGTAATCAGGGCCACAACAACAGCTCCAATCATTAGTTTTGCTGTCATTTCTGTTCTCCACTCAAAAGACGCACGTAATAGCCGCAAAGAGCGAAAAACCCGACGACAATGCTTATGAAAAAGATATCCATGTGATTTCCCCTTATGACTCGCCCACGGCCTGCAGGTTGCTGAAAGCCGGTACCTTAGTTTTGAGGACAAATGTGAACATGGTCCCTTTTCCGGGGTCACTGGCTACATCGATCCTGCTGCCGTGGGCCTCTACGATCTCTTTGACAATGGAAAGGCCGAGCCCGGAATCTCCATGTTGTGCCTGGCCGGGCACCCTGAAGAATTTTTCAAAAATATGGGGCAGGTATTCCTGCGGTATCCCTCTGCCGGAATCCATCACGATAAAAAGCACATTGTCGTTTTCCTCCCGGGCCGAAACCTTTACCTCCCCACCGGGAGGCGTATGTTTGAGCGCATTGCTCAGGAGGTTCGTGAGTACGATCTCCAGCCTGAACCTGTCGGCAAGCACCTTCGGAATGCCTCCCGCCATGTCGAGTACAAGAGCAACCCCTCTGTCCGCAAACGAGGGCCGCATCTCTTCGATTGCATTGAGAAGAATTTGTTCCGTATCTACGGGAGCGAGTTCGAGTTTGGCTCGCCCTGTTTCCATCCGGCCTATTTCGAGAAGATTTTCGATAATCTGGAAAAGCCTGTCGCTATCTTCCCTGGCTGCCGCAACCAGTTCCGCCTGCTTCGGGTTCAATGGACCGAGCTTTTCGTTTAACAGCACGTGTGTTGCAAGCCGGATGGACGTGAGAGGGGTTTTCAACTCGTGGGAAACAGTTGAAATAAGTCCGCTTTTTGCCTCATCGGCCCGGCGGATCCGGGTGACGTCTGAAAAAATGAGCGTTGCGCCCACGAATCTGCGGGCATCGTCCAGAATCGGGACGGCTTCCGGAAGAAAAAAGCATTCTTCTCCCTCCTTGAACACCTGGAGGGCCGAATCGTAAGTCTTGAAGCTGATCGTACGCTCTTCGCGGCGTACACGTTCAAAAAGCTCCCTCACCTTCTCTTCTTCGACCGCCTGGATGGCGGATCCGGCCCTCAATCCGAACAGGTTCTGGGCTGTCTGGTTCGAAAGCTCGATTTCCCCCTCTGGACTGCAGATAACGATCGCATCGGAAAGTGAGTTCAGGGCGGAAAGAGTTGCATTCTGAATGCGAACGAACCGGGCGCGGTTGGTGCGCCTGAGTTCCCTCAGGCTCGAGGTCATTTCATTGAAGGCCGTGGCGAGCTGCCCTATCTCGTCCCCGGAACGGACCTTTACGAGCAGGTCCAGGTTCCCCTGCTGAATCTCTTTCACGGAGCGGGTGAGACGAGAAATAGGCCCGACAATGGAAGGACCTATGGCGACGATCAGAATAGCCGCCAGAATGACCCCGGAAAAGACGAGCACAAGGAGAGTGCGGTTCGTTTCGGAGGCCCGCTGTCTGACCTGTCCGTCTGTCGCCACCATGTTGTTAAGGTTTATAGCGATAATACTTTGGGTCGCATTCAGGACCTCATCCGAGAGCGGCAGCAGCCTGTTTCGATAGACATCCCGGCGAATGCCGCCCTCGTCCGGCATTTGGAGGAACTTCTCCAGTTCGCTTCGGTACTCCTGCCAGACTCGGGTAAGCCGATCGGTAAGTTCCTGCTCCCCGGGGACAGTAACGTTGCCCTGCTGGAATTTAAGGTTGTCTGCGAATTCGTTGATTGCGGACTCTATCGTACCGACCGCCTCGTTATTTTCCCAGACGAAAGCCTCTGCGCCGCGATCCGTCTGCCCGACGGCTTTTTTCATATTCAGGCCGGCGGCGACACTGTCGTAGTTTTCCCTGAAAATCCGCTCGACGGCCCTGCTGGACTGAGCAATCGTGCGAATGCTTATCAGGCCGACAATGAGCAGGATCAGCAACGGTCCGCAGGACGCAATGATCAACTTCGTTCTGAGAGTCATCTCCGACACCTTTCCTCGATTATGTAAGGGCAAGGTTCGTGCCAATTTCCTAAGACAAAAAACCTTTTATTTCAATGGCTTACGAAGACAGGATTTGTGGGGGAACCGTGGAAATCTTTCAAAATGAAAGACGTGTCCGTTTCAGGCATTTCAAAGTGAAGGATTAAGTCTACAGCCCGTACTTCTTGCGCTTTCGCCAGAGTGTCACGGAATCCATCCCGAGCACCCGGCAGGCTTCTTCAATGGATTTGCTGGAGGAGAGCACCCGCCTGATGTGATTCCGTTCCAGTTCCTGCATCGTAACGAGATTGCCGGGAACGGGCGCGCGCTCGGCGGATTTCGGCCTTTGAGGAAAATGGTGAGCGCCGATGAGTTCATCCTTACACAGCAGAACGGCACGCTCGACCGCATTCCGAAGCTCCCGCACGTTGCCGGGCCATTCGTAATTAAGGAGAAAGTCTCTTGCCTCATCGGTGAACGCAAGAACCTGCCGATGATTTTGCCTCGCAAAGAAGGCAAGAAGTGTTTCCGCTATGGGCAGAATATCTTCTTTACGATCCCTGAGCGGCGGAATCACGATCTCGACAACGTCCAGCCTGTAGAAGAGGTCCTCACGGAACCGCCCCGCCCTGACCGCCGCCTCGAGATCGATGTTTGTCGCCGCGATGATTCTCACATTGGCTTTCCTCGTTTCGAGTTCCCCGACCCGCTCAAAGACCTTGTCCTGGAGGACGCGCAGCAGCTTTGCCTGGATCTGCAGAGGCAAATCGCCTATCTCGTCCAGAAACACCGTCCCGCCCTCGGACGCGGCAAGCCTGCCGGGGTAATCGCGAACAGCTCCGGTGAACGAACCTTTAGCATGGCCGAAAAGCTCGCTTTCAAGCAGTTCCGCCGAAAGTGACGGACAGGACACCGTCCCGAACGGCTTTGCGGAACGCTTGCTCCAGGAGTGGATTGCACGGGCAATGAGGGTTTTGCCCGTACCGCTTTCACCGCGGATGAGGATAGTTGCTTCGCTGTCGGCGACCTGCCTGGCCATTTCAAGCGTCCGCTGCATCGCGGGGCTTCGGCTTTCGATGACCGCTTCGGGGACAGATTCTCTTAGCTTTTCCTGAAGCGTAGCCACTTTCTGCTCGAGTGTCCTCACCTCGGCAACTTTGCGCATCAGGACGGAAACCTGGTCGTGCGTGAAGGGCTTGGGCAGGTAATCGAAAGCACCCCGGCGCATGGCTTCCACTGCGCTGTCAATCGAAGCATAGGCGGTTATGACAATGCATTTGATCCAGGGACAGAGCGCGCGGAGCCTCGGAATCAGTTCCATTCCGGATTCGGTTCCGAGACGGAGATCGATGAGGGCGACATCGAAGAACCGCTCCCCTGCTTCTTCAAGCGCATCTCGCACATTAGCTACGGCAACGACGCCGTGGCCCTCGGATTCCAGGGAAATGCCAAGGGTTTTCCGTATGTTGGGCTCGTCGTCGACAACGAGTATGGAAAGAGTTGGGCTTTCTGTTCTTGTGTCACTCACGGCAACTCCAGGGAGAACAAATACCTGCGAAAGAATTTCCACCACTGCAAAAGATAGCGTCCATCGCCGTAATCGCAAGGACATTATAGCGTGTTATTCGAATTGTTTACAGGAAACGACATCCATTCCGCACTTCTGCAGGCTCTTACGGCTTACTGCACTTCACTTCGCATTGCATCGGAGCAGCTAATAGTTTACATTGCCTTTCATTGGTTAGACCATTCTAAACTCATGGAAGGTGCATGTCATGTTCAGCCCATCGAAACAGACGCGAGCATTCGAAGACGTCGTCCGGCAGATTCAGGAAGCCATCCTCACGGGCAGCCTCAAAACGGGCGCCAAGCTCCCTGCCGAACGGCAACTTCGCGAAACCTTCCAGGTCAGCCGGGGAACACTGCGCGAGGCCCTGCGGGTGCTGGAACAAAAGGGCCTGATCACTATGAAGACGGGGACCGCGGGCGGAGCGATTGTTCGCGCAGTCGATACGAAACTGATGAGTGAGAGCCTGGACCTTCTGCTGCGCTATCAGAAGATAACCCTGAAGGAACTTGCGGAGTTCCGCGAGACCGTCGAAGGGATGGTAGTGGCCAAAGCGGCCCGGAAGGCGACAAAGGAGGATATCAGGATCCTGCGGACCTACATCCAGGCAATTCGAGAGCATTTGGACGCGGAACCGTTCTCCTGGAGCGACGTCGTCAGGGAAGACAACCTGTTTCATTCCCATCTGGCCCGGATTGCGGGAAACCGCATCTTTGAATCGGTCGTGCAGACCATCTATGAGAACATATCAACCTACTTCGAACACTTTCTCTCCCGCGAACGGAGACCGACGGAGCGGATGTACCAGGACCTTTGCAAAGTCATGGAGGCGATCGAGGCGCGGGATGCGGAAAAGGCGAAAAAGCTCGTTCAGGACCACATAAGATACTTCAATCGACAAATGGAGCGGGGATACAGCCAGGCAGGAACACAGAGCGCCGAGGTGCAAACCCCGGCTCGAAAGCGGGCCGCTCGTGGACGGAAGCCGGCAGAGACGCCGGATACCAAAACCCGGGATGAGTGAGAATGAAACCTCCACTCCCATCATGCTGAGGCACGATTCCCCAGCCATGCCCGGGAACTGCGGAGGTGGTCCAGCCGAATAGGGCCATGTTGTTGCGATAAGAAAAAACGCCGCTGGTTCCCAAGGTCCCGCCTTATCAGCGTCAACTAAGCACCCGAGGATTCTTCCCCTGGGGGTTGTGGCGCGGTTTCCTGACCGCGCCGTGAGCACCTCGATTTGTCCCCTTCAATAAAAAGTCGGAACATTAGCCTGCCCAATCATGGATGGCGCTTCCCCGCGCCGCCTCCTCGGGAACATCCGGTCGGAAACCGACGAGCCTGCGATCTCCGAAATTATGGACATTATCGATTTTCCGGAAACCCGCGCCCTCTGCATCGCCGGTTGCCGTAAACCTCCTCCGGGCGCCCCTCCATGCCATGCAGCAATGCAGGAATTTTTCCAACTGGAATATCCTGAAAAAACCGCATGCTATGGCTCTAGTAAGTGAAGGGCAAGGAGCGGGGAAACGGAGGCCGTCCCGCTCCGGTATTTCATCTTGGCGGCCTTCGCGCGTGGCAACAACAGAGAGTATTGAGACCGGCCGTGCAGTCTCTGAAAGGGGTCGAAAATACGATCGATGTATTTCTCATCGAACCCCATGCCGTTATCCTCGACGTAGATGAAGCAGGTATGCTCACTGACGTCACTAATCTATTGTTTTGATTTTCTCAGCGGCTCAGGGGGCACGGATGGCTGAGTATTCCAGAAAATGGGAAGCGGTAAGTTCACATGCAATGCACGGCGGAAAAGGCCGATACCGGCCTCGCGTCCTCTTCCCGTTTGCGCTGTAAAGGAGTATGCTCGTCGGGTATTTTATGCATCCAATTGGTCGAGGCATCGATTTGTAAGGTTCTAATGCCGGTGAGGGTAAGATATGCCAGAAAATGATATTAGCGATTTTCTATTAAAAGAGTATGAAAGAATCTCCCAGGCCTTTTTCGAGGCGAGGGAGACGACTGCCAAGTGGGTAAAGTACTATCTTATCATAATGGCTGCACCATTCAGTTTCATTGCTCTCATGTATAAGGATAAACCTAGCGACTTCGACATGTCAAATCTTCCTGCCACACTTTCCAGTGTTATGTGGTTGATTGGGCTCGTAGGAATGTTTCTGGCCTTTATTATTATAGAATCATCCACTGACAATATTCTATATGCCAGAGCTGTTAATGGAATCAGAAAAATATTCATGGATAGAGAGAACGAATACTTTTCTAATATTGGACAGTATGTGATTCTCCCTATCGATATAAAGAAGCCTAACTACTTAGGCTGGAAGAAGACGTTATGGATAACATCCATAACCGGAATAATAAATTCTAGTTACTTGGGCATTGGGCTTTCTCAAGTGCAGTTCTTCAAATCATCGACATGCCCAATTGGTTGGATATTGGGAATCATATTTTTCATTATCCATTTATCCTTTTATATCATCAATTCCTTGCGAAAAGAAAAGAAGGATGGCTAGCTTCCCGACTAAATTATGTAATCTTTGCTTCTAATGGGTCGGCTGGCCTCATCACTATCCTAGGGTGAAGTTTCTCCTTTTTACTCTCAGTTCCCCGGTTGAGGAAAACACTCTGAACTCCAGATTTACTTTGACCGCCACCTTAGCCATTTCCACTTTGCTGATTCTGTCGTTTCCCAAAATCTGCCGGTTCCTTGGGGCCGTCCAACTCTCTTAATTCTCTCGTTCCGGCAATAACTCTCATTGTTCGAGCAGGGGAGAAATTGCTCATAGCCGAGAAAAAAAGTTCAAATTCACAGGTTGAAAATCAGATGAGATGGTCAGAAATGATTGACAGTTCAATGTGTTACGATGATGTGATTTATTCCTTACGTCCGAATCTTTATTCTTCAGAAATTGATTGGACCTGAGCCCATCGTGGTCAAAATGGCATCATCTTTTCGATATACATCGGGACCGGTTTATGTTATTTTCTTGCGAATTTTCGAAATGGAGCTACTGAATGCCCAGAAACATCCTCCTAGTCGAGCCGAGATATCCCACGAAATTCCCGCCGCTGGGATTGATGAAGCTCTCCACGTATCATAAGCAACAGGGAGATACGGTTCGGTTCGTCAAAGGTACTCGTGGAGACCTTGCTTTCGAGTACTGGGATAGGGTCTATATAACCACCCTGTTCACCTACCACTGGAAAATCACAGTAGAAGACATCCTGTTCTACAAAAACATGCTCCACGGAGACACGTCCCGGATTTTCGTTGGCGGCATCATGGCTAGCCTGATGACCGACGCCCTTTGGAAAGAAACGGGCATCTGTCCGATAACGGGAATTCTGGATAAGCAAGGCATGTTAGGTGATGACGATGATTGCATTATTGATAATTTGATTCCTGACTATGGCTTGTTCTCCGATGTTAACGGGTACGCTCTTCTTGATAGCTATTTCGGCTATTCTACTCGGGGGTGCGTGAATAAGTGTCCATTCTGTGGGGTACCCATTCTTGAGCCTCAGTTTCGAGACTATCATGGATTAAAACCTTATCTGGAGCAAATCGACAAGGCTCATGGAGAGAAACACCACTTGGTATTATTCGACAACAACATCGTGGCCTCAGAAAAATTTTCTACAATAATTCAGGATATTATCGATTTGGGCTTCCATCGAGGGGCGAAACTCCATACCCGTCTCCGTCATGTTGATTTTAATCAAGGAACGGATGCCAGACTCTTGAAGGATTGGCATTTCAAGCTACTTGCTAAGATAGCAATCTCTCCTCTGAGAATTGCATTCGATCACGTGAAGTACACGAAAGTCTATTCCGAAAAGATGCGGTTGGCGGCCAAGTACGAGATTCAAAATCTTTCGAATTACATACTATATAACTACGACGACACTCCGCAGGATTTATGGCAGCGGCTGAAGCTTAATATTGATTTCAATAGGGAACTGGGACTTAAGATTTATTCATTCCCTATGAAATACATTCCATTCACGTCAAAAGATAGAACCCACATCAACGAGCCGAACTGGAACTGGCAATTTCTCAGAGGGGTCCAGAGAATTCTCAATGTGACCAAAGGAACCGTCATGACCGGGGAGGAGTTTTTTTATCGGGCTTTCGGGGAAAGTGAGGAAGAATTCATACGCATCCTCCATATGCCGGAGAACATTTTAATGCACCGGAAACGGTCACCCGGTCCCAAAGAAAAAAGTTGGGTGGGCAAGTATAAAAACCTCACTGAAGGGGAACGGAAAGAACTGCTCGCCCTGCTCTGTGAGTGTCGTACCAAGGCCACATTGATGACTGCAATCAGACGGACACATAACCAGAGATTAAAAGACATCCTTGAGTTCTATCTCCCGGATACTGAGGAGATGACCGATCAGCTCTCATTGTGGGGTCGGTATGAGGAGCAATTAGGATGAGCAAAGGAAAGAAAGCTTCTTCATTCAAGACCGGGATGTACCTCCTCGATAGTTTCACTTCCGGCATGTACAATGATCCTTTGATCGTCTATCGGGAATATATCCAGAATGCAGTGGACTCCATCGATCTCGCTTCTCATCAGCAGGGTGCTGCTCCAGAGGTCAGAATAGATTTGGCACCTGGGCAACGGATGATCACCATCCGGGATAATGCTCTGGGTATTCCATTTGAAATCGCCGAAGTAACACTGAGTTCCATTGGCAGTAGTACCAAAACCGACTTAGGCCTTCGCGGTTTCCGCGGGATAGGCCGATTGGGTGGGATTGCCTTCAGTGACACTGCGGTGTTCAGGACCAAGGCGCGCAATGAAGCGATAGAATCGGTTCAGGAATGGGACTGTAAGGAGTTAAGGCGACTGCTTTCCGGCCAGAGAAAAAAGGCACTCTCTCTTAGAGAGTTGTTTGAGCAGGTCACTACTTTTCGCCAAGAACATTCCAATAGTATGGATGACAGCTATTTTGAAGTGACCTTGGAGGGAGTATCCAGTTTCCGCAACCAGATTTTCGATATTGAGAAAGTCCGCCGGTACCTCGGCCAGACCGCCCCTGTTCCGTTTGATGTCCAGCAGTTTTCATATGCGCGAGCAATTGATGATTTTCTGTCCACACGACTTAGTGGGTACGGCCGGTACAATATTATTTTGAACGGAGAACCGGTTGTTAAGCCTTATCGGGATGTGGTGCGGATTACCAAAGGGGATGGTGATCACGTCGATGGCATTGAGTTTTTTGATATCAAAAACGGAAAGGATCAGCCGATTGCGTATGGCTGGTATGGACGGAGAAGGGAATTACTCGGGTCCATCATAAAAGGCGACGATTCCTCGGGGATTAGAATCCGAGTGGGAAATATCCAAATTGGGGATGCTCATCTTCTCGATTTCTGTTTCCGGGAACCCCGGTTTAATGGATATGTTCCTGGCGAGATCCATGTTGCCAGTGATGCATTGATCCCCAATAGCAGACGGGATGATTTTGTCGATAACCGGGAAAAGGGTGTTTTTTATAACCTCATCGAAAGGGAGGTGGGGTTACCTATTTCTAAAGAGATCCGTTTGCGGTCCCGGCTGGCGTCTACTCCTCCAGTGCCTACTAGCACGCCCATCATCGCGCCTACAAATGGGACCTCAAAGCCGCAGCCGACTGCGCATTCCGCTTTTCCTGCTGCAGCCGACTTAAAGAATGGAAACGGAAAAAGGGACTATTCAGGTATAGAGGAGAAGCTGGTTAAACCGGCACACCTCAGCATGCCGGACATCTTCAAAAGCATCTGTGACCAGTGCCCGAATATATCGAAAGTCCTTACCGCCTTGCAGGGCAGTAAATCGTAATTTGATTCTCTGCCTACGCGTGGGCAGCGGCGGGTAGAAATTTTGACACTTGTTTCTCTTTCAGCGCTTTATACTTTCCCATTACTTTAATGTAGTATTCTAGGACCGTGGCCACTTGGTCCTTTAGGGCAGGCCACTTTTCCGGATGGTGTGTCGTCTGTCTGATTTTATTCAGATCTTTAATCCACCTCAATTGCTTGTCCTTGCCACCATCTTTTGAAAAGGAAAAGTGCTGCTGAAATAGTTCCCAGTCATGGGCGGCAATGTCATAGTAATTTATAAAAAAGATATATTGTTCTTTGGCCTTAATGCCTCGATCTTCATCGCACCTTGTCAGACATTCATCACGAATCTTCTTAGGAATGCCATCATACCACCAATTCTCTCCATGCTTTTCTTTCAAAAGCGTCATCGTCATTTCAAAAAGTGATTGTCCAATTTCATCCAGTTTGTCCCGAGCATCAATGGTTCCTTCTTTATCAATGCTGTCCAGATAGCAATGCAGGTCCTTGGGACAAAATTCAGGGAATTTTTCGTGGATAAAATACATCATCTGCAAGGCGCTACGGGTTACTCCGGCCTTGCTTGAATCCTTAAATGTTTTGAGGTTATCCTGCGAAGCCACCCGGAAGTACTCAATGGTGGGCTCTGTATATGGCTTTATGTACTCAAGCATCGTGGCGGCATCACACATATCGAAATCAATTTCTTCTTTCTTCCCAATGTGACCACATATTTCTCGGAGCACTTTAAGCAGCGCCCGCATGCCCAAATTAGAACAAAGGTAACCCTGTCGCGCATCTCCAGATTCCCAGTGCTCCGGAAGGGCTTCCGAAAAGAAGGCAAAGTAACCGGCGAGAATATCGACAGCCTTGTTCAATGTCTTAACCGGGTCTGCAGAGGTCGAATCATAGAGAGGTCCATTTTTGAATGTTGCTCCCTTGATCTCGCCCAGCAGCTTGTTTTCTTCAAGCCCGTCATTCAAGTTGGTGATGGTGAGGCAGCGGAAATTCGATTTCTTCGTGCCTTCTGTTTTAATTCTTCCGCAAATCGAAGATGTCTTGCGTTGATCGAGAGACAGGATGATTCTTGATCGCAATGCGGAGACTCTTTCTTTCGGGTCCTGGGAATCCCATTTGAGATTGGAGTAAAGTTCGATTAACAGATTGGTGGGAACTCGCACTTGCTGATTATTAATATCTACGAACAATTGCGCTTCTTTCGAGGGCGACAATTTTTCATAGGCAAGCACAGGGAAGGTAGTCTTGTCATCCTGCTTGGTTGCTCTTTGACTATACGCGTAGCCATATAAACGGTGTTGCCCATCGATTATCCAAGCGGTGGCGTACCTCGGGGGGAGTTGGAGCGTTCCGAAAGCAGAATCCCCTTTTTCACCGGGTTGAAATATCATTCCTTTAGGGTCTTTAATATTGACGACAATATTGGTAGGAAATTGACCCCCGTTATCAATGTATTTAGCAATGCTCTTTAATCTCTTAGGGTTAACCATTCTCTGATAGGTAGCCAAATCTTCTAAATTCCGGCTCGCCTTATGGCTGATGTAAGCGATCTTCAGCAGCTCCGAGGGTTTTATCAGGAAGGTGTAATATTTGTCGCCGCCCATTGTGCCTCGGGTCGCGGGAACTTTAATGTCCTGCAACCCGCTTATTTCTTCGTTGGAAAAAATATGGGACAGGAACTGGTATTTCGCTCCCTTTTTCAGGTGATCACTTAGCTGGTTGTAGTAATCGATTTCCGTGTCCCGCAGCACGATGATCTTGGCTGCTTCCGCCTTCTTGAGATCCACTTCCGGCCAATCGATGTTTCGGGTCGCGATGATCCAGCGGATTTTGAGTTTTGGCGTGACCCCATAATGGCTCTTTATCGAATTAGCGATCTTGCCCTTCAGACTCTCTATTTTCTCGATAAGGTGAGCCATGCTTTTCTTTTTGGGAGTCTCGCACTGGGTGCATTCAATGAGCAGTGCCGCTTCACGATCTTTCGCAAAAACGTCGATTTGCCTGGGAGGAACTTCATCGCCAGCATTGATGGTGAAGTTTCTTCCGTCGCTCAGTTCATCAAAACCCATTTTCGCGGCAATGCACCACAGTTCATCTTCAAGTTGCTCATCGAGGGGTTTGTCTTTTTCCAGCCAGTATGATGTCGGTTTCTTTTTTCGCGTTTTTCGGACATTCCAGCCTTCAGCTTTTTCAAGTTCGGCCTTTTGCTCAAGGATTTCAGTAGTCTTTGCAGAAATCTTCTTTTCGATGACCTTCTTCTTTCGCTTAGAAAGGATATTTGATATCTGCTTGCCATCCGTGATGAGCGCATCGAGGAGTGCCATAATGTCCTTTTTCATGAAAGATGTTAGGGAAGTCAGGCTGTTGGAGCTTTTGGGATAGCACCAGCCTTTGACACTGTCAATGACATTTTGGGCGATAGTATTGGTAGGGGCTTGATGGTTCTTTAATAAATCGTATTGCTTATCAGCGGTGTCTATCCCTCGGACGGGGGGCCGGGGGCGATAACTCCCCCCGGCTACCCTACTATGAATTTGTCCAAGGCTCCCTCTTTAGTCTCAACCATGGAATAGCCTTCCGGCAAATTGGGAACTCAACAAATCAACGTTCAGCTCTCCTATATCTCACCTCACCCAATCTCCAGATCAATTTCATTTCCTGATTTTAATTCGATCAGGCCCAACTACTTTTTCCGTACTTGAAAAACACATTGTTTATAGTGCGCTGGGATTCCGTTCCTGATTGCATGTGGAGAATAAAAGAATCTCCGGGATGCGGATAGATCATTGAAAACCGAATAGCAAAGTTCCTTCTTTCACCGGGCCGGGGGCGACGGTTGCGATCCGGACCCCGACGCAACCGATCCGGGTCGGCCGGTTTTCACCAATAGCGCGGCACCGTCTCTCCGCTCCAACGCGTCAGGCTTTGTCAGCCCATTTCAACCCGCGTTAGACCTCTGTTAGGCCTGTGTCAGGGTTTATCAGGGTCGCAAATCTCTCCCGTTCAAGGTTTATCAAGCTCTATCAGTGCTGGTAAGGGGTGGTAAGGGTTGAAAAAAATTCCGAGGAGGGTGTCAATGTCTGCGGACGAGGGAACGAGGGAGGAGCGGAAAAGCCGAATTCAAAGGACCGGTCTCATTGTACCTTCTGAAAATGTTTAAACTCCAGTACCTTCCGGCCTGATATGGCCGGAAGGGATATCAGGATTATCAATGCAGCCCGTTCAATTGTATATCAGAATTCCTCTTCCGCAGGCGCAAAGCCGCGGCGCATGGTGTTCTCCGTGACGACCCGAGGGTCCATGAAATGGAGGAGATAGTCCTGACCGCCGGCTTTGGTGCCGACGCCGGACATCTTCGCCCCGCCGAAGGGCTGGCGGTTCACCAGGGCGCCTGTAGTGCCCCGGTTGATGTACAGATTGCCGACCCGGAACTCGCGGCGGGCACGGGCAAGGTGTTCGGGGCTCCGGCTGAAAATGCCGCCGGTAAGAGCAAAACGGGTGGAGTTTGCCCACTCGATCGCCTGGTCGAAGTCCTTGGCCCGCATCACCGCCAGGACCGGTCCGAAGATTTCTTCCCGGGCGATCCGGTGTTCGGGCCGAATTCCGCCGATGATGGTCATCGGGACATAGTACCCGCCCGACGGAACCGGGCTTTCATAGAGAAGTTCCCCCTCACTCTTGCCGATGGCAGCGTAATCCAGGACGCGTTTCATCGCCTGCTCGTCGGCTACGGCTCCTATGTAGCAGGCCGGATCTTCCGACGGTCCGACCCTGGTCGCCCTGGCCATTGAGACGAGCCGCTCGACAAACTTGTCGTAGACTGCGTCCAGTACGATCACCCGCGAGCATGCGGAACATTTCTGTCCCTGGAAGCCAAAGGCCGAACTGAGCGTTTGCGGCACTGCCTCGTCGAGATCGGCGTCGGCGTCGATGATGATGGCGTTCTTTCCCCCCATTTCACAGACGACCTTCTTCACATATTCCTGGCCCGGATGGACTTTGGCGGCCCGTTCGATGATCCTGAGGCCGACCTCCATGGATCCGGTAAAGGCGATAAGGCCGATATCGGGGCTGTCCACCAGAAAATCGCCGATGACGGAACCACGCCCCGGCGTAAAGTTGAATACCCCGGCCGGAAGGCCTGCCTCACGGAAAATCTCGACCAGGTGCCAACCGATTATAGAGGTGAGGCCAGAGGGCTTATAAACAACCGTGTTTCCCGTCACAATCGCAGCCGATGCCATTCCCATGCTGATCGCCAGCGGAAAATTCCAGGGAGCGATAACCGCCGCAACGCCTTTGGGTTCGTAGAAATAATGGTTCAACTCACCCGGAGCGTGTCCGATCCGCTTCGGGGCAGCGAGGCGGATCATCTCGCGGGCATAGAACTCCAAGAAATCTATTGCTTCGCCTACGTCGGCATATGCCTGGTCCCACTGCTTGCCGACCTCCAGAATCTGCCAGGCGGACAGCTCGAAAACCCGCCTCCTTGCTGTCTGTGCCGCAGCAAGCAGGAACCCGGCCCGGTCCTTCGGATCGGTATCGCGCCATGCGGGAAAAGCAGACTTCGCCGCGGCAATAGCCTTCGCAACCTCTTCGGTTCCGGCCTGGCAGACCTGCCCCAATACCTCCGAGGGCCTGTTGGGGTTTACCGACGGCATCAGTTCGGGCGTTTTGATATCCTTACCATTTATGAAAAGGGGGTAGGTCCTGCCGAACCTGGCGCGGACTCCGGCGATATGCTTCGGGAACTCCGCCCGGCAGCCGTTGCGGGAAAAGTCCGCGATGGCTTCATTGCGGAACTCAATAAGGCCGTTGGACTCCGGCTCGTCCTTTTCCGACTTCGCTGCACGCCGGCGCTCCGCCGTGCCGGCAGGGTCTTCCAGGAGCATATCGATTTCGGCCTCATCAGCAAAGCTGCGGCGCAAAAACGACTCGTTCGCGGTGTTTTCGAGCAGACGCCGGACGAGATAGCCCATTCCGGGCACCATGTCACCATAGGGGCAATAGAGGCGGACCCGGCCTGCGACCTTCTGAATTCCTTTTCGGACCGGTTCGGCCATGCCATACAGGAGCTGGAATTCGTAGCGCTCTTCGGGGACATTCAACTCGCGGGCCGTCTCAAGGACCGCGGAGATTGTCCGGATGTTGTGGGAGGCGCAGGCAAAATGGCAGATGTCGTGATTCTGCAAAATAACGCGGGAGAGACGTTCGTGGGCCGCATCCGATTCGGCTTTGATGGTCCATACGGGGATTTCCAAATTGTTCTGCGCAGCCCTGACGGTCTCGTAGTCCCAGTACGCCCCCTTGACCAGCCGGATGGATATTTGCACCTCGTGCCGCCTCGCCCAGGCCAGGAGGTCATCCAGATCCTTCGCGGTGTCCTTCAAATACGCCTGCAGCACGATCCCGAGATACGGGTAGGAGGGGTTCTCAAGCTTGAGACGGCGGAATACTTCAAGCGTGATCTCCTTGTGAAGGTAGGATTCCATATCGATACACATGAATCCCTTTACTTCCATGACTTTGTTGAAGATACGGCGCATTCGGTCGAGGATTGCCGCCACCGAGCCTTCGAAGTCCTGCGGGTTAGCCAGGCAGTACATTGCCGTCGGTTTCACGGCGATGTTGATAGGAGGCGCATGTCCCCAGTCCGCGGCCGGGTCGCCGCCTTTTCCCGGAAGCGGCTTCCATGAGGCTTGTTCCCCGTTCAAGGCGTCGAGCAGTTCCAGGTAGGTATTCGTGTAGACCTCTGCTTCCTCCTCGGAAAGGGTCGCCTCTCCCAGCACGTCTATGACGGCTGCAAAACCATCCTTCCGCAGTCGGGCCAGGTTTTTCAGGGCCTCCCTGTCGTTTTCGCCGATTATGAACTGCCGGGCCATCTCCTCGATATTGGAGGAGAGCATTTTGTTTAACATGCCGCCCCCGAAGGAGCCGAGCATTCCGGCCACCTTTGCGCCGGTAGAGACCAGGGCCGGGGCCTCTTCGAGGCTGCCGAAGTACTCCCGGATATGCCCGGTCAGGAGCTTTCCATTAGTGAGCGTGGGGAAAACATCGACAAAGCGGAACATCTGGATCTTGAACTGCTCGTTATGCATGCTCCAGTCCATCACCTTCCCCATCCAGGCTCCCTTGTTGAACAGGGAAGGCTTTTCACCGGAAACGGATGCGAAGAGTCCTTTACCGCGGGAAATAACCCTGTCATTCAAATGATTGCTGCTCATGGCGCACTCCCCCGTTTGGTCTGCTTTGGTCCAACCATTGGCAAAATATTTGCGAATGGTTAGACCAACAATGCATGAAGCCGAGGCACCTGTCAATCGGATAAGAGCGGCGAGATACCAAAACCCTTGAAGCTGCATAGCTGCGCGCAAAAAGACAAACGGCACAAAGATCCTGGAGCAGCAGAGCCGCAACCAAAAACAAAGAAAGATAAAGACCCTCAACCACGAAATTCACGAAAATAACGAAAGAAAACAACAAGATAAGGATAAGGCCGTAGGATGGGTGAAGTGGAGGGACTGTGTCGTTTTCGATGAAAACCAGCCCAACCCAGTCGGTCACGACACAGTCCCGGAGCGCAACCCATCGATTTTTTAATGAGCGATACGAGTACGAAACACACGAAAGTGCCGTTCGATTCCCCTCGGCTTAAAGTGCGCCTAAGAGGTTGATGTCAAACGATTTACAGAACCGCAGGCATGGAAATCCTGCTCAAAAAACAAGAAAATGCCTGATAGTAGTACAAAAATCACGGGTGACACGGGCAACGTGGTTTTGGTTGCCCGTGCCGGAGGCAAGAGGGCTCGACAGACGATAGCAATTCCCCTCCTGCTGTTTTTCGCTGGAGACTCAACTCCACCCCTCCCGTCCTTCGGACCCGGGCAGCAAAAAGACGCTGCCCGGGTCACCCTCCGCAGTTCGACACCGGCACGGTCATGAAACCGTGCCTCAACTCAAAGGGGGACTGAAGTTTTTCATCTCGTTCAAACGCGCCGGCGGCGTGGCGGTGCCCCCGCTGGCTCCCGGCTCAAAGGCACTGCCGGGATGACGGGTAGGGGAGCTTGGTCGCAAAAATGCCCGCTAAAGAAGCTCATCTCCATTTGGGCAACAGCCCCTGGAGCTGGGGAACCAGCGAATTACCCAATATTCAAGGGAAGTGATTTCAGCAGAATCAGCAAGCTGAATGAGGAGAGTTCGATTGCTCCTAACGGCGGGATTTTACTCCGACGACAAATTCGTCTAACGTTCCGTCCTGGTAAAGTGGAGACTGTCCATGCCGGGCAGGGATATTTCGATGGAATCGTTCGGAGTGAGCTTTCCGGTAATCACTCCGCCTGTTTTGGAGTGGAGAAGGACTTCATCGCCCCTCTGTTCCCAGGTGAACTGGGTCTCTTCCCGATCGACTTTCCAGGTGCCCTTGCCGTCCACCTTGAGCACGAGTTGGGATTGAGCACCATTGGCGGGAGAGTCTGCCTTGTATTTCCCGGAGATGTCCCGGCCCCGGTCGCATGAAACGACAGTGAGGAGCAGACATGCAATCAGGGCCATGCTGGTGAAAATGGGGCGCATCGCTATATCTCCGATATGCGGACGAGAAATCTTCTCTCCAGTTGGAAGGCGGAATCGAAAAAGTAAACATGTACGGCCATTGCCATCCAGAGGAGGTCGCGCGCAACGGTAGTCCAGCCCATGGGGCTCCCCGTACTCGAAAAGCATCCGCATCCGATGGGGATGCCCCGAATGAGGGCGAGAGCGATGGCGGCGGCGAACAGGGCCAGGAGACCGCAGATCATGCAGGCGGCCGATTTCGAGCGGATCCCGGCCACGAGCAGGATGCCGCAGATGAGTTCGGTCCAGCTCATAAGTATGGCAAGCACATTTACGGCCCAGAAAGGGGCGATCTGATAGGCGGCTATCGATTCCGCGAACTCAGCCGTATAGTTTACTTTGTAGATGCTCGCGTAAATAAAGACTCCCCCGATATACAAGCGGAAAGCGAGGGCAAGATATTTGCTCGTCAGTACTTTCATTCCCAAATCCCGGAAACTCATTATTCCACCTCGTAGCCCTGCGCTTCCCAGGCTTCCATCCCGCCGAGAAGGACTTTCACCTCTTCGAGGTCTCGCTTCTTGAGGCGGATGGCGACTTCCACGTCATAGAGCCTGCTGAAAGTCCTTCCGTAGACGATCATCGGCGTCTCCGGGTCCAACCGGCCCAACTTCATCATGTAGATGATATCGAAAAGGGTAAGCGGCACGTTGACGGCCCCTTTTATGTGCTTTTGAGTGTATAGTTCCTTAGGCCGCGCATCCACCAGCACCGCCTTCTTTTCTTCGACAAGAGCGCGTGCCTGCACAGCGGTGACGGAGGGGAACTCAGACTTTATGGCCGATTCGGGAAGAAGGGGAATTCCCTGCGGCCCTGCGAAATTCAGCAGCATCCCGATAACGAGGGCAAAAAACAGGATCAGGAAACAGTCGAGCGCCTTTGCCCTGCCTACCCGTTCGGCCTCCTTCTGGAGGACGGCACGGATGCGGGCCCGCGCCCTTTCGAGAATCGAAATCCTGTCTCTGGCTTCGATGAGTTCGCGTATCGTGCGCTCGAGTTGCTCGTTTCGGAGGGTGAGGTCTTCATTCAGATCCTTTATCCGGGCAAATGCCTTTGCATTTTCGAGGTAGGCCATGCAACCCGCCGTCAGATTGGCCAGGAGATTGAGTTCGTTTTCCGTGAACTCGGCCCGGGAAAGAGGCGGTCCGAAAGCAGCAATTCCCATGACATTCTGTTCGAGCACGAAAAAGAACCCACAGGCCGCATCGAAATCAACACCTTCATTCCCGAAAAGGCGCGGAGCATTGAACCGGCCAAAGCTCATCGGGGCAAGGCTTTTTTGCTCCATGGCGTCAAAAGCGCCGTAGAGCATCCTCTCGAAGGCATCCGTGTTGAATTTCCCCTCGGCTTCGATTCCTCTGCAGGCAGTATTTCCGGTTTTCTTTTCCCGGTCGTAGACAAGGACAATCCCTCGTTCGATCCCAATGGGTCCCATTGCCGTGAGCAGGAAATGCCGCAGGATCTGTTCCTCATCGACCAGGGAGCGCAGTTCTGAGTTGAGGTCCAGCAGAGACTTCATGTGAAAGAACCGCTTGTCGAGCTTTTCACGGGCCTCATCGGCCAGTTCGATCGTAGCCTGAAGCTCGGCGTTGTTCTTCAGGAGTTCCGAGTTCAACTGCTGGATGTTGTGGAAGGAAACGGCGTGGGACAGGGCGTTTGCAAGGATGTTCGCGAGGTTGAGCAGGACGTTGAGATCGTCTTCTCCGTAAGGGTCCGCGGTAATCCGTTCGCCAAGGCCGAGAAAGCCCGAGAAATCACCCGGAAGGTCCCACAGGAACAGCACTTGTGTCTGCGCTGGATATAGATCGTGATTCGCCGGGCTTTCCCTCGGAATGAACCTGATCCTGGGCACGGAGAAAGGGGACGGGTCTCTTTCGGCAAAGTACTTTTCGCGGATACGGGGGAGGTTGGAGTTGATCTCTTCCAGGACCGGTTCCGGTATCCCGCGACCGGTGACGTGCCCCTCGCCCGTCCTGGTATTGACGATCGCGCCCAGTGCCTGGACGATCCCAAGAGGCCCCATGATCATCAGCAGGAATGTATCCAGGATCTGTTTGGGGTGCACCAGGCCGGCCAGTTCCCGCGAGGTGTCCAGCATCGTCTGGAGGTAAAACACCTTTCTGTCCAGATCGTCCCGGATATCTTCGGCGTCGGGAAACACCTGATCGATGTCTTCGAGGTTCTCACACATGAGTTATTTCAATTGATCCTCTATGATTTGCAGAAATCCGTCGATGTCCTCCATAATGTTCGGGTGCGTGTGGAGAACTTTGCCTTCTCGAGTCATGAGAATGGTGAAAGGGGTCTTCGGCTCGCCCAGGAGCTTGTGCACGGCAAAGGATTCGTCCTGAGTGACAGGGAACTCGTAGGAGCCGTTCTTTCGCAGGTACTCGACCTCGTTTGCCGTCCCCCCCGCAGCCACTGCCAGCATTTTGACCTTATCGGCAAGGTTCTTCCTGGCCAGTCGCGCATAGAGCTTGTTGAAAATCGGCGCCTGCTCGTAGCAGTAAGGACAGTAGACGCCGATGATTTCGACCACGAGAAGCTTGCACTCCACATCCCCCAATTTGAATTTGGGGCCGTTCAGGCCAAGGTACTTCACATCGGCTTCATTCGCCGGAGAGGGCAGTTCGAAGGCGGGCATCGCCGTCCCTTTCCGGGGTAGCCCGGCGGCCCGGGCCGGCATGCAAAAGAAGCACAGAAGGAGAGCAACGAGAAACCCCGCGATAATCGAACCGAAAAAAGACAATTTTGCCTGGATGCCCATTCTTATCTCCCTTTATTCACTTGCATCGAAAACCTTTACCAGATTGGATATGCCGACTATTTTGAAAACTCTTCTGAAGTTTTCCGAAAGCCCCGCAATGGAGATATTTCGACCCTGCTTGCGCGCGTCGAGCAGCAACTGGGTAAGTATGGAAATCCCGGCCCCGTTTATCGAGGCGTTCGGATCGAAAACAAGCAGGATCTCGGCTTTCCCGGCGCTCAGGGCTTTCTCGAATGCTTTCTGAAGGTGGGGTTCCGAGCTGGAGGTAACTCCGCCGCGCAGAGTGATTACGGCGGTCTCTTCCCTGATTTCGAAGCAAGTCTGGTTCTCGCTGCTCCGATGAAACTCGATCCGCTCTTTTGCCCTTTTCAGGGCCTGATCGAGGTACTGCCGCTGTATCGGCTTATTGATGAAATCGGTTGCATCGAGGTTCAGCGCCTTGATTGCCAGATCCATGTCGCCATGTCCGGTGATGACGATAACCTCCGTGTTGGGTTCGGATTGCTTGAGGCGCCTCAATACCTCTATGCCGTCCATCCCGGGCATCTTGATGTCGGTAATGACAATGGGCGGCCTTTCCCGCGCAAAAACATCGAGACCCTTGCGGCCGTCTTCGGCAGTGAGCACCGTATACCCCTGCGCGCTCAGCAGGAGCCGAAACATATCCAGAGTCGGTTTTTCGTCATCGATTACCAGGATCGTATCCATCTGTTCTCCAGTCGCCGTCCTATGCCGCCGGAAAGCTCAGGCAAAAAGTCGTGCCTTCCCCTTCCCTGCTCCTGACTTCAATATCGCCGTTATAGTCTTTCACGATGCCGTACAATATGGCCAGACCCAACCCCATATCGTGGCTGGTTTCCTTGGTGCTGAAAAAAGGCTCGAATATCTTATTTCTGACATTTTTGGGAATTCCGGCGCCGTTGTCCTCGACCTCGGCAATCACACGGTCTCCCGCGGCAAAGGTGCGGATTACGATAAGGCCGTCTTCCTTGACGGGCAGCGGCTCGTTTTTCTCGTTGATTGCATCGCGCGCGTTTGCCACGAGGTTGAAAAACACCTGCTGGAGCCGGTTGTCGTGAGCCAGGATCGGGGGGACCTTCTCGGAGAGTTCGAGCCGAATGCCGATGTTTTCCAGTTCGAACTGCCGGCGCACTATCGAAAGCACGCCCCTCACCGGCTTGTTTATATTCACCTTTTCCCGGCTGAGGTCGGCCTTCTTGCCAAACGCCCGCAATGTATTGATGATTTCGGCAGCCCTGTCGACCTGTGTGCTGATCTCGGTTACCACCTGCTGGAGATTCTCGGGAGGGATTTCGCGGCCGTTTTCGACCATCATCGCCAGGTATTCGCTTCCCATCTTGATCGCGTTGAGCGGCTGATTGAGTTCATGGGCAATACCGGCCGACATTTCACCCAGGGACTTGAGCTTGCTCGCCTGGATCAGTTGGGCGTCCTTCTCCATCATCTCGGTAATGTCGGCCGCCGCTATGATGATGGCCGGTCTCGCGCCGTAGCTGATATGGCAGGCATGCAGGTTCACGAAGAAGGTCTTTTTGTTCTTCTTCTGGTGCAGCACCTTTTCGATCGAAATACACCCATATTCAGAGCTGTTTTCCGCAAACGACGCGATGGATTTGGCGCCCTCGGGTTCGAGTTCCGGGAAAGGTTTGCCGATCAGCTCTGATTTCTCATAATCGTATAGTTCGAGCACACGGGGATTGGCATCAATGATTTCGAGGGTTGCCGCATCCACGACGAAGATCGGGTCCGGGCCGCTGTCGAACAGGGACCGGTATTTCTCCTCGGACTCGTGGAGCCTCCTTCTGTAGAGTTTGATGCTCCAGACCATGTTGTGGAAAGAATCCGCCAACTGCACCACTTCGTCCCCCGTTCTCTTGCGATAGAAAACGCAGGTCCGGCACCTTGGCAGGTTTACAACCGAGGTCTCCGGCCCGGTTGACGCGAGTGCAAGGTTGTCGAAATGCCAGCAGGGAAGATCCGAGCTTGCGTAGGTGAGGCAGTCCGAAGGGTCCCACCCGTCCGTCACGCTCCCCAGATCGAGCTTGATGTCGAAATTCCCCCGGCTCAGTTCGTCCGATACCCGGGTAAGTTTGGATATCGGCATGGTAATGTGTTTTGCAAGCCTGAGGCTCATGAGAAAGAAGATGACGATTACAAGCGAGATAAACCCGAGAAAGGTAGTCCTGAGCTTTGCGACCAGATTATCGATATGGTTCTTGTTGAGCCCCACATGGACGGTGCCGATCCGGTAGATACCTTCCTTGACGGGAATGGCGATATCGTACGCCGCCTCGTCGAACACGTTGAGCAGCAGCACGCTTTTGTTCTGTTCCGGAGGAACTGGGTTCACGTATCTCAGGTCCTCGGGGAAAGGACGCGTGAACGTGTGGCTGAGGACCGTGTCCTCATGGTCCACAACGAAGATGTAGGATATCAGGTGCTTGCGTTCGGTAAGCTGAGACTCGTCGAAGATGAGGCTCAACAGCATTGGATAGTTCTTGTCCAGGATGAAGCCGCTGCCCCTTTCGGCTATGGTGCGGGCAATGGCCGCGCCCCGGAGTTCGAGTTCCGAGATGAGGCTCGATACGATGATCCAGCGCGCAAGGGTGGCGATGGCAAGGCTGATGACAAGCAGCACGCCCATGATGGAGAAGAAGATCTTGTTTTTGAGGCTTACTCTATTCAGCAGTCCGATTAGCTTCATCCGGAATCGGCCCCTCTTCGGCTTGCCGGGATCCCCTTGCTGATGGATTCCCTGAGAACGTTCCAGTCATTCATCAATACAAAGGAACCGTCCCGCAGGATCGTGAAATATACTTTATCGAGCCCCTGGTGGTCTTTCCCCCCGAAAGAGAGGGTGGTGTCGGGCAGAAGCGGCACGTCCTGGATGGATTCGATGGCCGCGATAAAACCTTCCCGGGTAAGGTCCCGTCCGGCCCTGCGCAGCCCCTCGACCAGTACCCTCGCGTTGAGGTAGCCCTCAAGGCCGACAAAATTCGGCTTATCCTCCGGGAAATAGCGTTTCAAAAGATCGACGTACTCCGATGCCGTGCCCAGCAGTTCGCCCGATTCGGGCCCTTCCGGCGGCGGTACGACCTGGGACATGATCAGGGTTATGTCGGAATATGAGGCGAGCCTGCGGGCAAGCTCCTCGGCGCCGACAAAAGAGACCGTGTAGAAAACCGGGTTGAACCCGCGCTCATGGGCCAACCGCACGAACTTGGCGCAGGGTTCGTAGGTCCCGATCATGACAACCGCTTCCGCTCCGGAGGCCATGATCTTTCCGAGTCCTTCTTCGATGTCGAGGGTGCCCCGAATGTATGAACCCCGCGCAACCGGCGCATGACTGTATTTCTTGAGCGCGCGCTCCATTCCGGTCAGGCCGTCGAAACCGTAGGCGTCGTACTGGTAAAAAACGGCGATCTTGGTCATTCCCAGATCCTCGACCAGATGGGCGATCGCCGCCTCGGTTTCCTGGTAATAGGAGGCGCGAACGTTTATCACGTAATGGTTGAGAGGCTCCCGCAATGCATTGGCGCCCGTGAACATGCCGAGCAGGGGAATCCTGGCCTCCTCCACCATCGGAAGGATCTTCACCGTTGTGGGGGTGCCGACATAGGAGAACAAAGCAAAAACCTGGTCGTTGATTATGAGGCGCTGGGTATTTACCAGGCATTTGGGTGGATCGTAGCTGTCGTCGTAGGCGATAACCCGGATTTTCCGGCCGTGTATCCCGCCGTTTTCATTTATATGATCGATATAACACGTGTATCCGCGCAGCGTCTGTGTCCCGAGATAGCTGGCATGGCCTTCCAGGGCAAGGGACGAACCGAGCAGAACTTCGGTATCCGTCACTCCCTGGGTCGCAGGCTCCGGCGCAGCCGACCGGTCTCCGCGCCCACACGCCGAAATGCCGCATGACAGGAACAGGACTGCGAAAAGGACAAGGAAATACCGGACCAATGAATACTCCTTGGCGACAGGAAAGATATGCTGGTAAGCCGGCGGATAATACAGGATAGCGATAGCGTGGAAAATCAATGATGGAAGAAGAGCAGCAAATATCCAGCAACAAAACCGGTTTAACCATACCGGCCTCAGTATAGACCGAAAAGCGGTTTTATTGAAGTATGAAGAAAATCGACCGGCAAACAAAAAACCCGCAGGCGCGCTCATTCCCGAAAAGCGAGCGCGCTGCGGGTTGTAATCGAATCCGGCTCTCCTATCTCATGCTGCGCAGTCGGCGGACCCTCTCTTCGATGGGCGGATGCGTGCTAAAAAGACCCGCCAGGCTTTTTCCCGACAGCGGGTTCACGATGAACATGTGAGCCGTCGAAGGATTTGCATCCATGGGTATGCGTTCCGACGCCATCTGCAGCTTTTCGAGCGCACGGGCAAGCCCTTCCGGGTTGTGTGACAGATGAGCGCCGGTCTCATCGGCAAGATACTCGCGGTTCCGAGAAATTGCGAGTTGGATCAGGGTCGCCGCAATCGGAGCCAGAATAGCGGTCACGATCAGTCCCAGGATACCTCCCCGGTCATCGTCGCTGCTTCTGCCGCCGCCGAAAATTGCCGCCCATTGGGCCATGTGCGCGAGCACCATAATCGCTCCGGCCAGAGTGGCCGCAATCGAGCTTATCAGGATGTCCCGGTTTTTGACGTGTCCGAGTTCGTGGGCCAATACCCCTTTGAGTTCCGCGGGCGTGAGTATGCGCATGATTCCAGCGGTTACCGCCACCGCCGCGTGCTCGGGATTTCTTCCCGTAGCGAATGCGTTCGGCGTTTCCTGGGGCACAATATAAACGCGAGGCATTGGTATACGCGCCTCCATGGCCAGCTCGCGTACGATTCGGTAGAGTTCCGGATTTTCGTGTTCCTCGATGGGCTGCGCCCTGTACATGGCGAGCACGATCTTGTCCGAGAACCAGTAACTTCCTATGTTCATTATGAAAGCAAAGATGAAGGCGATCGCCATGCCGTTCTGGCCGCCGATCAGCTTTCCGATCCAGACGATCAGGACGGTCAAAACCGCCAAAAGCATAGTGGTTTTAATCCTGCTGCCCATAATCATCCTCCTCCCTGTTGCGCTGACTCATCCGCGCAGACGGCCTACTCCACTTCACGCACGATAATTCTCTGAACACATTCGGTCGGGGAACTCTTGGGCACCGTAATACGAAGAACACCTTTCCTGAACTCGGCGCGAATCGCATTTCCCTCGACCGCGCAGGGAAACTTGAACACCCGGCTGAACCCGCCCTGAGGCCGTTCCATCAGGATGTGTTCACAGCCCGAAACGTTCTCCCGCTTCGATCCGGATACCCAGAGCCGGTCCGCCTTGCACTCGACTTTCAGGTTTTCCTCCGGAACTCCCGGCAGGTCGAGTATGTAGAGAAGCTCCTGCCCCGTATCCACGATGTCGGCCAGGGGCACCCAGTCGGCAGAATCCTCCGGGTCGCCCTGTTTTTCGTCTCCTCCGGTAAAATTGCGGACGAAGAGTTCCTCCATCCGCTCTTTCATCGCCTTCAATTCTTCGATAAAATCGTTCTTGACGTTAGCCGCCACAGCTTCCTCCCTGCGAAACCTGTCAGCATCTCGGTTTGTTGACATCGGTCAAATTATTATTAGTAATCATTTTGCTCGAATTAACAAGTATAACAGAGGGCCGGGGCGATCGCCAAAAGTGAAAATGCTAAAAAGGTTACATCCTGAGCGGCCTCGCCTTTATAGTTGGCTTTTGCTGATGCTTTAGTGCAATTGATAAGAAGGAGGACGCGTCATGTCGGAACCGCCGAAAAGGAAGGCGACTTACGAAGACCTCTCTAATATTCCGGAAAACATGACCGGAGAGATCATCAACGGTGAACTCATTGTCACTCCCAGACCATCGCGTAAGCACACCTATGCGTCGTCGGCCCTGGATAAGAAAATAGGACCGCCGTACCAATTTGGAGAAGGAGGCGGACCTGGAGGATGGATTATCATAGTTGAGCCCGAGATCGGTTTGGGTGAGCACATCCTGGTTCCAGATCTGGCCGGATGCAGGGGAAAGCACCTCACAAACCCAATCCGGGGCTGTTGAAATCCAGTTGTGCGGTTCTTCTCCCGGAAATCTCTCCTTTTTCAAGCATGAGGACCGACAAAGTGGAAAAAATGCCTCTCTATGCCCGGCACGGCGTCCCCTGTCTGTGGCTCATCGATCCAACAGCCAAAACCCTGGATGTGTTCCGACTTAAAAGCGGTGAATGGATGGTAGCCGGGTTATACGTGGAAGAGGC
>JAEZHY010000045.1 GCA_023416335.1 Pseudomonadota bacterium
TCTCCAGCCTGCGTACTTCCGCGCGGGAGGATTCCGATTGCGCGGTCTTGAGTTTAAAGTCGGCCTGTTTTTCCGCCGTTTCCTGTTCGCTCACGCTGGCTGTTTTTAAAAGGTCCGTCCACCTGGCGGCAGTGACTTTGGCCAGTCCCAGGGTGGC
Source organism: Pseudomonadota bacterium (assembly GCA_023416335.1). The sequence goes on from JAEZHY010000045.1 coordinate 158, forward strand.
TTCCGACTGTGCCAGCTGGGCCCTGGCACGTTCCAGTTCCTGGTCCAGTTCGGGCGTATCGATTTCGGCAAGCAATTGGCCCGTTTTGACGTGATCGCCGATATCGACCAGCCTGCGCTTCAGGTAGCCGCTGGCACGGGCGTAGATGGGCGCTTCCGTGTGTGGCCTTATTTCCGCCGGAAGCATCAGGGACGCCGCAGGCTGTCCCGGCTTGGGCGAGACCGTTGCAACCGTGGGGACCGTTTGTTCCAGCGGTTGGGCCTCCGCCCCGGGGTTGTTTCTCTGCCTGGGGACGATGCCAGAGAACAGGCAAACAGAAACCGCTGCGATAATGACGGCAATGAGCGAGAATCCTTGTTTCATATAATACCCTCTTGTTGCGGCACGGTTTGACTCTGTTCTCCCGGCCTCTTTCGGCGGTGGAAGAAGCTGAAAACAACCGGGACGAAAAACAGGGTGGCCGTGGTGGCAAGTATCAAGCCGCCGATCACGGCACGTCCGAGAGGAGCATTCTGTTCCCCGCCTTCTCCCAGCGCGAGAGACATAGGAAGCATGCCTGCGATCATGGCCAGCGCAGTCATGAGTACCGGACGCAGGCGACCGACGCCTGCCTTCCATGCGGCGCTCGGAGGATCGTCGCCTCCCGCCAGATTGTTCCTTGCAAACGTCACCACCAGCACGGAGTTCGCAGTCGCCACCCCCATGCTCATGATGGCCCCCATCAGGGCGGGAACGCTCAGGGTCGTAGAAGTGAGATAAAGCCCCCAGACAACTCCGGCCAACGCCCCGGGCAGCGCGGTGATTATGATGAAAGGATCGAGCCAGCTCTGGAAATTGACCACCAGCAGGAGGTAGACGAGCACGATCGCAAATACGAGCCCGAAAGCCAGGCCGCGGAAGCTGGAATCCATCGTGTCCGCCTGGCCCCGAAGGTTGATGAAGCTTCCCCGTGGAAGCTCCTTTTGCACTTCCGCAACAATTGGCCTCAGGTCGCTAAGGACTCCGCCCAGGTCACGTCCGCTTACGCCGCCAAAAACATCGATTACGGGCATCACGTTATAGTGGGTGAAGATGGACGATCCGCTCTTCCGCTCAAAGGATGCCAGATTTGCAAGGACCTGGGTGTCGTTCTTCCCGGCCTGTCCCGCGTTTATCGGGATCGAGTTGAGGGCTGCAAGGGAGTCCATCGGATACTCCGGAACCCGGATATTAACCAGGTACTGGACCCCGGCTTTCGGATTGAGCCAGTAATTCGGCTGTACCTGGCTGCTCCCGCTCAGGCTCAGCAAAACCGAATTCGCCACGTCGCGCTCGGACAACCCGATCTGGGACGCTTTGGTGCGATCGACTGCGAAATGGATCTCAGGCTGATCGGCCGGCTGCTGCACGCGCACGTCCACAGTACCCGGCACCCGTCGGATCTTCTCGGCAAGACGCACTGCTACGGCCCTGTTTTTCTCGCGGTCTCGTCCGACGATCTGGACGTCAAACGGTGCGGGGAGTCCGAAGTTGATCGTCTGGTTAACGATATCGGCGGGAAGAAAGTAGAAGGTGGCGCCCGGAAAGTCCCGGTTGAGACGGGTCCGCAGGAGTCTGACGTAATCGGGCGTGGGCCTGTGACCGGCAGAAAGTGAAACGAGAATATCGGCGTCGCAGGTCCCCGTCAGGCCGTTGTCGATGTAGGTGAGCGGGATCCCGCCCGAGGGAATTCCGATATTATCGAGCATCCCGGTGAGTTCGCCGGGGGGAATTTCCTGCCGGATCCCCTGCTCGACCTGGTCCACGAGCCTGATGGTCTCTTCGATTCGCATCCCGGTCGGGGCCCTGACATGAAGGCGGAATTGGCCGGCATCGACAGACGGGAAGAAATCCCGTCCGAGTTTGGGAATCAGCAGAAGACTTCCTGCACAAAAGAGCAGAAACAGAAACGCAAAGGCTGCACGAAAATTCAGAACTTTTCCGAGCAGGAAACGATAACCTTCCCTGAACCGGGCAAAACCACGCTCGAATTTGAGCTGAAGTGCCGCAAAGGGGCGCAGAAGCGGGCCAACCGTGCTCAGGTCCGCGAGATGCCCCCGGTACGTCGATTTCCGGTAAAACCACATCACCAGAGTGGGCACCAGTGTGCGCGAGAGCACGTAGCTTGCGAGCATCGCGAATACGACCGCCTCGGCCATGGGAACGAACAGATAGCGCGCAACGCCCGAGAGGAAGAACATCGGCACGAACACGATGCAGATGCAAAGCGTGGAGACGAAAGCCGGCAGCGCGATCTCCCGGGCTCCGTCGAGGATTGCCTGCTCATTTGGCTTTCCCGTCGCCATTTGCCGGTGGACGTTTTCCAACTCCACGGTTGCATCGTCCACGAGGATGCCGACGGCAAGCGCCAGGCCCCCGAGCGTCATCAGGTTGATGGTTTCTCCCAAAGCGCTGAGAAGGGCAAGCGAGCTGAGAATGGATAAGGGAATCGACAGTGCGATGATGAAGGTACCGCGCCAGGTGCCGAGAAAGAGCAGGATCATTGCCGCGGTCAGAGCGGCCGCGATCACGCCTTCCTTCACGACATCGTTTACGGCTGCCCGGACAAAGAGAGACTGGTCGGCAAATTCTTTCGCTTCAAGCTCGGAAGGAAGGCCGCTTAGAATGCGCGGCATCACCTTTTTTATGCCGTCAACCACACTCAGGGTCGAGGCGGAACCGCTCTTCAACACGGTGAGCAGCACGCCGCGCAAGCCGTCCAGCCGCACAACGTTTTGCTGAGGCAGATAGCCGTCATGGACTTGTGCGACGTCGCCCACGCGAATAACCGCTCCGTTCACCGTCTTTATCGGCAGGTTGTTCAGTTCCAGGAGAACGGACGGGCTGCTGTTGAGCGCAACATTGTATTCCGTTGGACCTATTTTTGCGGTACCGGTCGGCAGAATCAGGTTCTGCGCATTGAAGGCGTTCACGACGTCCTGGGGTGAGAGTCTTTTCGCCTGCAAGGCCGCCAGGTCGAGATCCACGGCAACAACCCGCGGCTTCCCCCCGTAAGGATAAGGCACGGATGCGCCTCGCACGGTCATGAGCCCTACCCTGACCTGGTTGAAGGCAATATCCTGGAGTTCCTGTTCCGAGTGTTTCTTGCTTGCCAGACTGTACTGCAGGATCGGAACGGTGGAAGCATTGTAGCGGATGATGATCGGGGGATTCACACCAGGCGGAAGGAAACGCAGAACGGAGTTGCCGCTCGCCGAAAGCTGCGCCACGCCGTCGGAGACCGAAGCGCCTGGCTGGAGAAATACTTTGATTACGCCGGCGCCGTTGTAGGAAGTTGACTCGATATGTTCGATGTCACTTACCTGGGCACTGATCATCCGCTCATGGTTGGTGATGATGCGGTCCTCTATTTCCTTGGCGCTCAGACCGTTATAGAGCCAGACGGCGCTGATCACCGGAATATTGATGGCCGGAAAAATGTCGGTCGGTGTGCGCAAGAGCACCAGGGGCGTCAAAAGCAACAGAACGAGCGCAGCCACCACAAAGGTATAGGGCTGGCGCAGCGCGAGTCGAACAATCCACATATCAGCTTACTCCCTATATGATCATTACAGGCTTGCGACTGATTTCAACGCCTCTTGTCAATGGCGGGCAGTATCGGCCGGACGATCCGAAATGGATATGATCCAGATCATACAGGGGAGATTTTAATCTACTACTTCTTCGAGCATGGTTCGGTTCACAATGTTGATTCTCTGTCCGTCAAATCGAACGAGGCCTTCTGTTTCGAGTTCTTTGGCAGTGCGGTAGAACGTTTCGTGTGTCATGCCAAGGAGTGTGGCAATTGATTTGCGATGGGCGGGAAGAGTCACGGACTCACTGTCCTGGACTTCCGAAAGCAGCAGAATATAGCTGATGATACGAGACTTGGGCGTCTTCAGGGAAAGTTCCTCGATGCGCTGCCGGAGGTTTATGGCCTCCAGGGAAAGAAACTGTATCCAGGAACAGGCGAATAGCGCGTCGCCTCGAAGCATATCCAGGAATTCGGCCTTGCGTACTATCCACAGGCTGCTGTCCTTCAGTGCTTCCGCATAGCAGTGATATATGTCCGAGAAAATACTGGCTTCCGCAAAAGTGTTCCCATCGTCCGCTATTGCAAGCGTGATCTCTTTCCCTGCGGGAGAAACCCTGTAGAGGCGCACTGCGCCGTTTGATACGGCATAAAGACCGCGGGACCTGTCGCCGGGAGAGAAAAGAATCGCTCCTTTCTGTAGCGAGATGTGCTTCGAGATGGCCTGAATGCGGCCAAGATGTTCTTCCGTAAGGCCGCCAAAACAGCGAAATTGTCTGAACATACGCGTTCCTCTCAGGTTTCTCTATTAATACCCTATCGGGGAGCGCAGGGCCAAAACGATCGCGTCCGATTTCCGGGACGGCAAGGCGCATGTTCCCTGCCATCAAGACTGCACGGCAGTGGTAATGGCCCGGCTTGCCTTTGAAATGCGCGAAAAGATCAGGCATCTTAAGGGCCTGCGGCCCACACACGTATTGAGAGACGGGCACCAGCCGGAAAGGGCTGTAGGATGGGTGGGAGCGGAGCGGGAACCCATCGTTTTTTAAGGCTCTTTCCCCTCACAGCAGCCGGGAAAGCTCAAGGACTGCCGAATACGACTTCTTTTTCCGTGTAATGACTTTCCCGTGTTCCCAGGCACCGACTTATGCCTCTCCGGCCAATCATTCCGAGGCGTTCCGAAAAGCGATGGGTTGTCACCCATCGCCCACCATCGTGCTGTTGCTTCAAAACCGGGGCACAAATCGGAAAAGGGAACAGGCAATTTAAGGGCCTGCTGACGTCCGCCACACCTGTACTTAAAGAGGGACGCAAAAATCGTTACATTTTTGTGTTGCGGTTCGAAGCCGGGTCTCAATTACCTAAATCTTTATCCACCCGCGTCTCAGCGAATTATCCAGAATTATCCCGACCAGGAAAGCAACACCCATATTCCACATCGCAACAGCGGCCACTATCAGCATCACATAGAAGTCTGCCTTCTTATCTCCAATATCCTTCACAACTATTGCCAGTTCCGATCCCGCAAAAAACAGGATTACGCCCAGGATTGCGTTCGGGAAAATCTTGAAAATGATCGCAACCGAATCGCTGAAGAATAAAGCGATCAGAATCAGCAGGCATCCAAGTATGACGGTCGCCCCTCCCGTTTTAGCTCCGAACCGGACGTGCCCGGCCATTCCACCTGCGCCGTGGCACATGGGGATACCGCCGAAGAGAGGAGAAGCCAGATTCATAATTCCCTGAGAAACGGCAATTTTCCTTTCAGTCACCTTTCTGTCGGGAAACAGCTCGTTATTTTCGGCCACGATTGCAATCACCGCATTCCCAATAGTCAGCGGTATCTGTGGAATCGCGAAAAGAAGCGTTCCCACAACCAGGTCGTTCCAGGTAATGGAAGGGAGGGCAAAAACAGGCAGCTTGAAACCGACATGAATTTTAGCAAGTTCTTGTAATATTTCAGGATTCATGATAGGCGCCGATCCGATGCCGATCAAAAGAAGCACGAACATGGCAGGGACGTGGGGGTTTGTCAGGAGAAGATAAGTAACCACAAGTGCGATACCGGCCAGGAGGGGTGCCGTCGTCATCCGGTGGACGCCGTCAACCATAAAGGAAAGCCCCAGGCCCAGCATGATGCCGCGCACAACCGGCTTTGTGGCGAGTTTTGCGATGGGCTTGATCGCGCCCGTCGTACCTGCCAAAAACCAGAAAATACCGGTCGTGATCCCCGAACCGAAAAGGGCCGCCGGCGTTATCCCTCCGGCAATGGCTGCCGCTCCTATGGCCTTCATCGGCTGAACCGGAATTGGTGTTCTGTAATAAAATCCTACTGCGAGCAGACAAATGCCGAACATGAAAAGAAGCCCGAGGGGATCTATCTTCACGATGGTTATGTAGGCGACAACAAAGGGAATCAGGGTGCCGATGTCGCCAAAAGCGCCGGCCCATTCCATCTTGTTATAAAGATTCTTGGTCCTTTTCTCACCTGCCGTCGCTTCGCCTGCAAGTTTTGCATCTCCCATTGCTTTCGCCTGACCATCCGACATTAGGCACTACCTCCATGTTTGATTTCGATCGGCACCTGCTCGCGACCTGAATTACCGATTCGAGTATCGCATCATCCCTGGAATCAATAATGCGACCGCCCATTTTTCCCTCTCAACCGGTAAAACAATCCGGAACAGGAAAAATTGCGGTACTCCCGAAAAAAATCGTTTCAGGAGGTGCCGCAAGTTTTTGAATTCTTCGTTGTTTAACAAAATGGGGAGCACCTGATATGGGCCTGCATTGAGAATGGCTCTGCATCAGGAAAACAAGGAGAAAGGGGGTGATGGGAAAAGATTTAGATACCGAAAGATCGTACCATCGCTGGTTCCATGGTCCAAATGGAAAAGGAGGAAACAATGAAGGGTCTATGGGCAAAGGTGTTTGCATTCGCAATCGGTATTGGTCTTTTGGCACCTGAATTGGTCATGGCGGGTGGAGGAGGACCGGTCGACAAAATGGTGATTGTTGCGGATTCCCGTAACTTGACGGGAGTCATGGCCTGGTGGGCCAACATGTATAATGAGAGCCATATTGAATTCACACTCCTGACAGTAATCATCATTCCTGTCGTAGGCCTCATCTTCGGTCTATTGGCCGACGTGATCATGAACTGGATTGGCATCGATTTGAAAAACAGAGAGTTGGCGGAACATTGAAATTCAGGAAGGGAGCGAAAGCTCCCTTCGATGCGACTGGTAGGTTCAGTGAAGAAAAGCAAAATCACGAATCGAGACAAGTATGTCGGACTCGAGGCGGAATTCGAATGACCACCAGGAAATCGACATATACCTGCTGATCCGGTTTGCCAAAATATTGCTTCCATTATCTCTGATTACGGCCTTCCTGGTGGGCTTGACCATTCTTGAATTCTGAGGATGGCGATGACACCGTACGCGATCGTCGATCGGCAGGCAAAACAGGACTATCTTTGGTTACAGCCCCCTGTCCCTGGCGGCAATCGGGAAAACTAAACAACCTCGTCTTTTCGCGATGTCTTGAGCCGCGCGACTATTTTCGGAATAAAGAATGAGAATACGAAAAGCGCCAGGGAAAAGAGGACCTTCCAGGAGATAAGCCCTTCCCACCGCCCGCTTGTCCAGACCTCTTTGATTGTGCCGACAAAGAATGTGAAGATAAACGTGCCGACGACGATGCCGAGTGCCGTTCCGAAGAAATAATCCCGGAAGCGCACTCGTGTGAGTCCCATGCCGAAGTTCATCGGAGTGAAAGGAAAGTAGACGAGGCGCAGATAGAGCACCGTGGCAAAGCCGTTTCTTCCGATGGCCTCGTCGTATTTCCCGAGTCTGTCGCCGATAAGGGATGCGGCAAAATCCCGCCCCAGATAGCGCCCGATGAAGAATGCCAGGCTCGCGCCAAGCATTGCCCCCAGCCAGACGTAAAGGAAACCGAAGTACGGACCGAAGACGGCTGCCCCGAGCGTGGTAAGCAACGTTCCGGGCACGAAGAGGCAGACTCCCGCTGCATATATCCCGATATATGCCACAGGTGCCCACGCCCCCGCAGTTTCCAGGAGCAGGCCAAGTTTTTCGGCCGTAAGATACTCTTTCAAAGGTGTGAACCGCACAGCAACAATACCTGCGATAACGAAAGCAACCAAAACAACGGCCTTGCTTGCAGATGCGTATCGCTCCGTTTTGGATTTCATAAGTTGCCCACCTTCGAATTTATCTCGCACCATTTGAGCAGCAAATCCCGCCCCTTATGCAGAGCCCCTGCATCCTTTGAGCGTTCATCCTCCGGACAGCGAACCACCGTCCTGCTTTCCCTCTTTCCCGTTTTGCGCCAAATGGCGACGGATGGCAACTTCCACCTTTTCTTCGTCAACATCGCACCCTTGTGCAACAAGCTCATCTGCCACCATAATGGCCGGGGGGACAGGCAACCCCGATTTTGTATATTCTTCGGTGCGGAATTCCTGGTTAGGTTTTGAAACCATTTCTATTTCAAGCTCGTACTTTTCCCCCAGCCGGGGGATCATCTCTCGAAAATGGCTTCAAGTTTTTCCGCCGGGCTCGTTTACGAAGGCCCTCAACTTCAACATAAGCTCCTCTCCTATTTCCCGAAAAGACGTCCCATGATGCCCTTCTTCTCAGGTTCGGGCGCGGGAAGTCCCAGGCAGCGGCAAATGACTGTTTCCACTTTGTCCTGTGAAATATTGGAACCCTCCACCACTATCTCATC
>JAEZHY010000129.1 GCA_023416335.1 Pseudomonadota bacterium
GCCGCAGAGCGGCGCAGGGGGTGTGGGGGCCGCCGGTCCCCACGCTATTTGGATCCTTGAACGCAACTCCGTATCACACCTTCTCCTCGGTCTCTCCCCCGGCTTCCTTCCAGGCATTTATCCCACCCTTCACGTACCGGGCGTTGACCTTCCTGCCCTCCAGCATTTCCGCAATGGACTGGCTTACCGCGCCGCCTTTCACACAATAGACGACAACCGGTTTATCATTCGGGACCAGATCGATCCACTCCTCGGCCTTCTCTGGATCGTGCCACTCGGCTCCCCGGATCTTTACCGTGTCCGCATCGAAATCCTGCTTACGTCTTACATCGACTATCACGACGTCTTTTTTCTGCCATTTCAGATCTTTCAGTTCTCCGGGAGTCACCGGCTTGCTCATACCCCTCTCCTTATCAGGTTTGAAAACTTGCTTATCTCAAAAGAAATCGATTAATCCGTGCGGGATTGTCCCTGCATGATAAGTATTATGGCCCACTTTAAAAACCGCTTTTTTGCGCTTTCAGGGCCGGTTTGACTCCAGCTCAATTTTACACCCGTTTTCACGAGCGTATCTCCACCGCACATCATCCCCGGGTTCTCAGCCCGCACACGTTTTGCACCTCCATCCTCCCCACTTTGTACAGGCCGGATCGAAAAGATTCCCACAGTAAAAAAGTGCTCCGCCTCGTGCGTTTCCTCCTGCACAGTTGCACAAGGGACCGGGAATTGATTGAATCGGGGCCGGATGGTAAACTCAGTACTCGACAAAAAATTTTTTTCAAATATGATAGCGTTTCAAAGTATGTGAAAGTTTTCAATTTCAAATGCCGCTTCTTGAACTGAAAAGCTGGTTGCAAAGGAGTTTAAAATGCCCGAGTTCATGTATCAGGATCCGTTCCCCATGGGGAAAGATGACACCAAGTATAAGCTGGTCGCCAAGGGTTATGTTTCTGTTGCCAAATTCGAGGGAAAAGACATTCTGAAGGTCGAACCCGCAGGACTCGAATACCTCGCGAACCAGGCGATGCGCGATGTATCTTTTTTGCTCCGCTCCAAACAGCTTGAGAAATGGACCGCAATTCTCGAAGATCCCGAATCTTCCCCGAACGACAGGGGCGTCGCGGTAGCCCTGCTTCAGAACGCCGAAGTCGCATCCAAGTTCGTCCTTCCCCTGTGCCAGGACACCGGGACCGCGACGATAGTCGGAAAGAAGGGCCAGCAGGTCTGGACCGGCGCCAAAGATGAGGAATACCTGTCGAAGGGCGTCTACAAGACCTACACGGAAGAAAACCTCCGCTACTCGCAGACCATTCCTCTGACGATGTACGAAGAAAAGAATTCGGGCTGCAACCTTCCCGCCCAGATCGACCTCTACGCCACCGAAGGAATGGAATACAAATTCCTCTTCATCGCCAAGGGCGGCGGTTCGGCCAACAAGAACTATCTCTTCCAGGAGACCAAGGCACTGCTCAACCCCGCAAGCCTCGAGAAATTCCTGGTCGAAAAGATGCTCACCCTGGGCACGGCTGCATGCCCGCCCTACCACGTCGCGTTCGTAATCGGCGGCACCTCCGCGGAAGCATGCCTCAAGACGGTCAAGCTCGCTTCCACCGCATACCTGGATCACCTCCCGACAACGGGTAACGACGGCGGCCAGGCCTTCCGCGATGTCGAACTAGAAGAAAAGATCCTCAAGGCAGCCCAGAAATCCGGTTTCGGCGCCCAGTTCGGCGGCAAGCACTTCGCCCTCGACCTGCGCATCGTCCGCCTGCCCCGCCACGGCGCTTCCTGCCCCGTCGCAATGGGCGTATCCTGCTCGGCCGACCGCAACATCAAGGCGAAGATCAACAAGGACGGCATCTGGGTCGAAGAACTCGAAACCAACCCCGGCAAGTATATTCCCGCCAAGTTCCGCGGAAAGCACGAGCACGGCGTGGTCAAGGTCAACCTCAATCGCCCGATGAAGGAAGTCCTTGCCGAACTGACCAAGTACCCGATCAAGACCCAGCTCTCCCTCACCGGAACGATCATCGTCGGCCGCGACATCGCCCATGCGAAGCTGAAGGAACGCATCGACAAAGGCGAAGGCCTGCCGCAGTACCTCAAAGATCACCCGATTTACTACGCCGGCCCCGCAAAGACGCCGAAGGGAATGCCCTCAGGATCGTTCGGACCGACCACCGCGGGACGTATGGACTCTTACGTCGATCTGTTCCAGTCGAATGGCGGATCCATGATCATGATCGCCAAGGGCAACCGCAGCCAGCAGGTTACCGATGCCTGTAAGAAGTACGGCGGTTTCTACCTGGGATCTATCGGCGGCGCGGCCGCGATCCTGGCCCAGGAAAACATCAAGAAGGTTGAAGTGCTCGAATACCCCGAACTGGGCATGGAAGCCATCTGGAAGATCGAAGTGCAAGACTTCCCCGCGTTCATTCTGGTGGATGACAAGGGCAACGACTTCTTCAGCCAGCTCGGCTGCGCAGCGCACTGAGGCTGAGTTCCGATCGCTTTGGCTGTTTTGATTGAGTGATTGATAAGATGAAAACGCCGGACCTCTCGGGGTCCGGCGTTTTTTATGGGAGCATCGACATAAACCGCTGAATAACTGAGCAGCTGGCCCGGGACACTGATAAAACCAGGTGAGTATCCCGGACACTCATATGCGACACAACCTGAGTCAGTAATTCGGATTCTCATATCTAGCACAACCTGGGTGGGCGGCCCGGAATGGTTTCCGGGTGCGAAGCACAAGAGGCTTTCGACATTGCCCGCCCGGAAGCCGCAAGGAACAGCCGAAGACGACTTCCAGTTATGTAAGCACCTGCCCTTTCCGGGATTCCGCGTTTTTTTCGGACCATACAAATCCCAACCGGCATAACCCAAGAATGGGTGGCCCAGGCGGCTATAAAAACTACAGTGAATATCCATTGAAAGCAAAGCCGAAGGAAGAGGCCAATTCCACTCTCGACCAGCTAGAGCAGGCAAGGCCGGACTTGTACGATAAACTTCAAGTCATCATGGCTTTCTTGATCATTTATTCTATTTTTTCAGCCCTCAATTCAATTTTATTGCTTTCAGCAATATCCATAAGATGCTTAGATATTTCAATATATTCGCGTTTACTACGCATCGAGGCAAATTTCGCCCTTATCTGATCTTCTTCTTGCGTATTGATGTAAGGCTTACAAATTGCAACGTTAGCATTAAAAATTCTCCAAATGTTTACCGATTTCACTAAATGAGTTACTGTAGCAGACACTATGAATCCATATACTCCTAAAATTCCAAAAAAGAGTATCTTAGCAATCCTATTTTGTCGTTCCGATTTTTTGTTATCAGTGACCTTGTTCCTTTTACTTGCATTCATTCCTGACACGAACCCATACATTAGGCATGCAACGAGCGATGGAGCAAAAAGAGCCGCGAATAGTACAATCATCATCGGAATGGAATTTGGGTTTAAAGCCGCTGACTCGTAGGCTAAGTCGTTCAATTGTTCCGATCCGAATGTTAAGATTCTAAAAAGCCAGTTTCCAAGATAGCCCAGCCCTGGTTTTGCAATTACGTCATAAAGCAAACTAGCCGTTATAGCCAATGCGATTGTCATTACAATTGTATTTTTGGTCAGTGACTGTGCGAAACCTATATTTTCCTGGCTATCAGCTGCTTTATTTTTAGAGGGCATACCCAACTCCAAATTGTATCTACAAATAGGTTAGCTCAGCGATTTACATTAAAAAAAATAGCCCCGAATGTCAAATATATCGACTTTGGGGCTTTTGCGTTTAGCTGGTCACTACCCGACCCCAGTTTTTGGCCTCTATTTGTCCTGTGGTGAGGTTTTAGGCCGTTTGGCTTGCCCGCCTCTCGGCGCTTCCTTGAGCTTGGTCATCAGGGTTTTGAAGTCCGCGCCCTCATCGAACGTATCTTTAGGCCGCTACGTCCGACTTTGTTTTTCTATCACCACTCATCACCATATTCACCATTTGACTTGTCTCTTTGACAACTCAAAATTTCCACCGATAAGCTCTTTGCTTATCCCGCCGACAATCCTGTTTCCTGTCCACCCACCAACGCATTTATTAAATAAATAAAAGCCCAAGGAGGATTTTAATTCTTAAATGAAAAAGAATCTTCACCACGGTTTTCGGGCTCGAACTCTATTCGTTAAGATCCGACTAAAGCACATCCCGACAGACCTGGAAATTCAGATGGTTAGAGAGCGGTCGAATTGTGAGCAATTGAAACTCTTCGATTTTGTGGACCAGACCGGATGCCGGGTACAAGAGGCCGTCCGCTTCAAGTACGAAGACATCGACGGCAACCTGATCACCCTTTACACTCACAAGGCCAAAAACTCAGATTTCTTACCCCGTCGCATCCCCAAGCCAGAATGCTTAAATGGTCGCAAGGGCAAAGGAAAGGTCTTCAAGGACTGGAATGCCTACCCTCGCTTCCTTGAGGATGCCGTGAATGACATTGACTTGCAGGCCTGGAACTGGCACAATCTGCGAGACTGAGAGGGCCTCGGTTTGGGCCTCCCACAGGATAACCACGCTAGAGATTATGCTAGACTCGGCCACAACAACTTGTCCACGAAAGTGCCCAAACTTCTGGGCTTTGGCCGATTTTAGCCATTCTTTAGCAACAAAAGCCTTAAAATCTCTAAAACCGCTCTACGCCTGGGTGGTGGAATCGGTAGACACAAGGGACTTAAAATCCCTCGGTCGCAAGGCCATACGAGTTCGAGTCTCGTCCCAGGCACTCAGATTACGGGTAAGGGGTAAAGGGCTTTAATAAAAAATCGGAATTTGCCCCCATTTTGCCCCCAAAATCAGGAAAGGCAAAACAGAACTCCGAGTTTCAGAGGGATACATGAAAGCTACTCCCAAGAAATGTTTTGTAATAGCGCCCATTGGAGAAACGAATTCCCCCATCCGGAGAATAACGGACGGGCTAATTGATGCTGTGATAAGGCCGGTGCTAGAGCCTATGGGATACGAAGTCACCATAGCTCACAAAATAACAACCCCAGGGTCCATCTCTCGACAAATCATCGAACGACTCCTAACCGATGAACTCGTAATCGCCGATTTATCCGGCCTAAATCCCAATGTGATGTATGAACTGGCCGTAAGACACGCAACGCGTTTGCCGATCATTATCTTGGCCGAAGTTGGGACCAAACTTCCGTTCGATGTCTCCGATCAGAGGACAGTATTTTACAAAAACGACATGGCTGGAGTAATCGAACTTAAGCAAACTCTTGGGAAAACGACGCAAGAAGCTATGGCTGACACAAGGCCTGACAATCCGATTTATCAGGTCCATAAAGAAATCCTCATTAAGGAGAATATTGAACCAGGCGAAGCCGGTAACATTCAAAAGCTCATCCTTGATAGAATTGACAATCTTGAATACCTCATCAGCTCCCACCTAGACAGCGGAATATCTGTGGTTAGGCTTCAAGACACGCCTAATGATTTCGGACAAAATCCATTGAACGCCATAGCAAAGTCACTTTTTACAAAAGCTCTCCAAATACCGTGCGATGCACCTACGAAAAACCCGTCAGAGAACTAAAGACAGCCAATACCCGGAGGGATGCACCCGCAGAGAAAGTAATGCTATGCAGTCGTAATTATGGTCACAGGGGTCTGTTTCCCGCCTTGATCAAGCCGCCCACCTTTTTTCCGCCTTCTTACAAGCTTCCACCCTAGTCTGGAACAATGTCTTAATGACGCGCTTTTCGAGGGATGACTGAATCGCTTGCGCTACCCTTTTGATTCTTTGATCCCATAAAAGATTTCAGAAAAGATCTTTGTGACGCTTCAATGTTGTTGATATACATCCGGATCCGGAAGCGGCTTTTACCCTTCTCGGTTCCATCTCAGAAAAAGGCAGGATCAAGAACTCCTTTTCCCCACGTCCGGATTCGCCTATGAAATAGAGTACTTTCTCTCTGGGCCCATATGACATCATGGCCGGCAAGTCGAAGGTCTTTAACAGCACCACTCCAGACACAAGTATCCAAAAGGACTTTCACGCTCCTGTCTCCAACAGGCGTAGTTCGATTCTTTCATGCCCAACGAGTCTCCGGGCATAAACCAGACAAGCCTGAATGTCTTCTCGCTCAAGCCAGGGATAGCCCTCAAGGATGACCTCCGGATTGTCACCTGCTGCAAGCATCCCAAGGATATGCTCCACAGCAAGCCGTCGTCCCCTGATGATTGGTTTTCCACCGAATATTTTCGGGTTAACCGTAATTCTTTCCAGAAGTTTGCCTTCATCCATATTTTCACCTCACGGCGAAGTTAACGTCCACACGTCTTCTTCTAAATTTGCAACTGATAGATTGTCCTGTTAACCGACAGTTTGCGCAAGAAAAAACCGGCACCTCCCGATCCAATCTCCTGCCACTCTCAGAAAGCTCCTGTACCCAAGCCGACCGATCACCTCGCTGATTACCTCAAATGAGACGATCGAGTTGGTTCGATGTTGGGAATCTTATCATCTATCATAACGATACTTCACAGAACTCGCTGTAACCGATACCTGTGTATTACCGCCGGTGAGGAAGCCTGCCATATTGGTATCTTCCGAGGTCTTGCGCACAATCGTTTGGTTTAATCTGCGCCCTCGATTTGTGGCTGGTTGCTTTCTCATAGTCTCCCGATGCGTGCTGCTGTCATCCTGCTTTGCCTGGTCTCCTCGAAATACGAGAAATTTTTTTAAACAAGATTATCCGGTTTCCCTACCTGAAATCCTAATCCTTTATGATCTGCCTGCACGGCATCCACAGTTCTCGATTGTGGGAAAGACCCATTGTTTTGGAGGGGGTGAAATAGAGCCCCGAGGAGACCTGAGTTGTCGCGTAGGCAGACTATTGGAGAAGCGGGCGGGAAACGGCCGCAGAGGGCACCAGGATTTCCCGGCAAAGGAGTTCGGTCGGAAGCTGTCGGGCCGCCACGGACACACCCGGCGAATCCTAGGGAATCGCTCCCGCTGCACGCATCCTGCCGGACCGGGTATCAACCCGGCATCATCCCGGGGAGATCCGGTATCATGTTGGTATCATCCTGGTATCATAATGGTATCACGCCGGTCTCGTTAAAGACGCGTTGAATCGGCTCTGTGCTACGATTCCGGCTCGCTGATTGCACAAAGAGAAACAGAATATCTTCCTGCAGAATTGCGGGATGGATCTTTGAAAACTGAATAGAAAAATTCCTCTTTCACCGGGCCGGTAGCAACGAGTTGCGATCTGTACTCCGAGGTAACCGACCCGGGTTGGCAGGTGTTCGTCAAAAGCGCGGCACCCTCTTTTCGCTCCACCGTGTCAGGCTTTGTAAGCTCATTTCAACCCGCGTCAGATCTCTGTAAGGCCTGTATCAGGGTTTATCAGGGTTACAAATCTCTTCCGGTCAGGTTTAATCAGGCTTTATCATGGTTTATCAGGGGTGGTAAGGGTTGAAAAAATTCCGAGGAGGGTATCAATGTCTTCAGAAGAGGGAACGAGGAAGGAGCGGAAAAGCCGAATTAAAAATATCGGCCGCATTGTTCCACTATTCAGTTCCATCCCCTTCCGGGAAAAATCGGGGCATCGGCTTGTCCAATCGCGAGGCGGCGCTCCTCCGACCTTGGACCGTTGGCTATGCCGCGCTTTCAGCGTAAAAAGCAACAAAGCAACCCGGTTCGCTTAAGTCGACGCATATGGGCTTTAGGGTGGATTTATTGCGAATTCAATGCCTTAGAAACTCTGGCTCCCGGCTCAGAAGCACCGCCGGGATGACGGGTTGGAGAACCTGGTCGCAAAATGCACGGCAAAAAGGTTTGTCTCCATACAGCACTTTCGTGTGTTTCGTACTCGTATCGCTCATCCCAAGCGATGGGTTGCGCTCCGAGACTGTGTCGGAACCGACCGGGGTTGGGCCGGTTTTCATCGACAACACGACACAGTCTCTCCGACTTCACCCATCCTACGACCTTATCATATTGTTTTTTTTCGTGATTTTCGTGTATTTCGTGGTTGAGAGTTTTGTTTTTGCATTTTGGTTGCGTCTGCCCCGGGGACTTTCACTGTACAGCGCTTTCGTGTGTTTCGTACTCGTATCGCTCATCCCAAAAGCGATGGATTGCGCTCCGACGACTGTGTCGGAACCGACCGGAGTTGGGCCGGTTTTTATCGACGACACGACACCGCCTCTCCACTCCACCCATTCTACGGCCCTATTCTATTGTTTTTTTTCGTGATTTTCGTGTATTTTGTGGTTAAGAGTTTTGTTTTTGCATTTTGGTTGCGGCTCTGCTGCCCAGGGACTTTCACTGTACAGCGCTTTCCTGAATTTCGTACTCGTATCGATCATCCCAAAAGCGATGGGTTGCGCTCCGGGACTGTGTCGGAACCGACCGGAGTTGGGCCGGTTTTTATCGACGACACGACACCGCCTCTCCACTCCACCCATCCTACGACCTTATCATATTGTTTTTTTTCGTGATTTTCGTGTATTTCGTGGTTAAGGCTTTTGTTTTTGCATTTTTAGTTGCGGCTCTGCTGCCCCGAGACTTTCACTGTACAGCGCCTTCCTGAATTTCGTACTCGTATCGATCATCCCAAAAGCGATGGGTTGCGCTCCGGGACTGTGTCGTAACCGACCGGATTTGGGCCGGTTTTCATCGACAACACGACACCGCCTCTCCGCCCCACACATCCTACGACCTATCCAATTGTTTTCTTTCGTGATTTTCGTGTATTTCGTGGTTAAGGGTTTTGTTTTTGAATTTCGGTTGCGGCTATGCTGCCCCAAGCCCTTCGTGGTTGAGAGTTTATTGGACGAAAGTCTGAAATCGCGCAAACTTCTCCCGCCCGTCAACCTTTATCAACCCGTGTCAGACTGGTGTAAGGCCTGTGTCAGCCCTGCGTCAGGGTTTGTCAGGGTTACGAGTCCCCCCGGTAAGCGCTTATCAGGCCCAGTCGGGACTGGTTATGGTTCTTCAGGGTTGTGGAATTTACGGCTTTCACATCCGAGTTGCGGCCATGACTCGCTCCACATTGTGGAGCACGTGCACTTTCACGCGTCGGATGTGCTCGTAGAGGGTGTTTCGCGCTTCTTCGAGCCTGCCGTTCTCGATATGGTTGAAGATGGCCTGGTGATCGGTATCGACGAGGTTCATATTGGATGGGAAAAGGAACTTCGCCCCGTACTTGAGGTAAAGGAGATCGAACAGGTTCTTGAGAGTCTGCTGATGTACTATGCGGCCGGACAGGGAAGCCAGCGTCAGGTGGTACTCCATGTCCTTCATGAGCCTGTCATAGAGAAATCCGTCGTTGAAAGCCTTCCGGTGGCCTTCCAGCGCGGTTTTCAGGCGGCGCAGACCGGTTTTGTTCAGATTCCTGATTGTAGGCTCGAGAAGGTCCAGCTCGATCAGGCTTCGCAGATCGTAGATTTCTTCCACTTCCTGCATGTTTATCTGGGCAATGTAATACCCGCGATTCGGTTCATGGCAGACAAGCTGCTGGAACTCCAGCCACTTCAAGGCCTGTATGACGGGCGTCTGGCTCATGCCGAGTCTTTCCGACAGGTCCCGGTAGGATATTTTCTGGCCCGGCACGATCTCGTTATGAAAAAGCAGTCGCCGAATCCCCTCATAAGCTATGTTTGTATGCCCGGACATGCTTTCCGATTGCATAGGTCCCGCCGGCCTTCTTGTCATTCGGATTCTCCATGAAGTTGAATTTTGATCAGATTTCTTATTTGGGCAATAATTAGTGTAATTTGTGGAGTTCGTCAAGCAGCGACAGCCAAGCGTTCCTGCAGGGCGCCCCCGCAGGTTTTTTGCTTGACAGCCCTGGGCCCGCTTTATAATATCAAAAACCTAATCGAATATTTGATCAAATTTCTATCAGTCATTTCTACCGACCGGTTTCGTCCCGGACTGCAAGACAGCACGCACCGGCAATTCACTCCCGCCGGATCGTGTCGGTTTATTTCTCGTGGATATGCAATTTCTTCATGGGCAAGGAGGATAACAGTGCAGCGGAATGCCAGGCTGATTCAGGGGAATCAGGCGATTGCAGAGGGGGCCATTTACGCGGGAGCCCGGTTCTACGCAGGTTATCCGATAACTCCGTCCTCCGAAATAGCCGAGGAGTGCTCCAGGGTGCTCCCCAAAGTCGGGGGAGTATTCATTCAGATGGAAGACGAAATTGCAAGCATTGCCGCCGTGGTCGGGGCGTCGCTGGCGGGCGCCAAGGCTTTCACGGCAACAAGCGGCCCGGGATTCTCGCTGATGCAGGAAAACCTGGGAACAGCAATAATGGGGGAAGTACCCTGCGTCATCGTAAATGTCCAGAGGTCCGGCCCGAGCACCGGCCTTGCGACCAAGCCAGCCCAGTCCGACATCATGCAGATCCGGTGGGGGCGCCACGGAGACCAGAGCATAATCGCCCTTTGCCCTGCTTCCGTGAAAGAGTGTTTCGACCTTACGGTCCAGGCCTTCAACCTATCAGAAATGTTCAGGGTGCCGGTTATCCTCGCGGCCGATGAAATTGTCGCCCACATGAGGGAAAACTTCATTCTCCCGCTCCCGGGCGAGGTCGAGGTGGTGGACAGAAAGCAGCCCTCCGTGCCCCCCGAGGAGTACAAGCCCTTCGCAGCCGGCGACGACGGCGTTGCGCCTCTGCCCGCATACGGCAGCAAGTATGTTTTCCATGTCACGAGTTCGATGCACGGACCCGACGGCTACAGCAACAACAACCCGGCAAACGCCGCATGGAGGGTCGCGCAACTGCACGAGAAGATAGACAGGAACCTGGATCGGATTGTCCTTACCAAAAAGTACGATGTCGAAGATATGGACGTTCTCCTCGTTACATGCGGCGCCACGACGCGCGCAGCCCGCGCGGCGGCCCTGAAAGCCCACGATCACCTGGTCCGTGCCGGAGTCCTCCAACTGGTCACCGTCTGGCCCTTCCCGGATGAAGAAGTGGCCGCGCTCGGGAAGAAAGTGAAAACCGTGGTTGTACCCGAGATGAACTACGGCGGCCAACTGGCCGGTGAAGTTCAGCGGGTCCTGGGACCCGACAAGGACATCCGGCGGGTGAACTGCTACAACGGACAGGTGATGACTCCTTCCGTGATCCTGGCAGCCATAACCGAAGAGCGGCGTTAACCCCTGAGAGTTGCACGGAAAGAGAGGTCAAAGATGTCACATGCCACGGGAGCTGCATATTTGAAAGGCGGAGTGCTGCCTCACATGTGGTGTTCCGGATGCGGCAACGGGGTGGTTCTGGGGGCTTTGCTCAGGGCCTTCGAGGAACTGCACTACAGCAAACAGGATGTTGTCGTAGTCACGGGCATAGGCTGCTGGGGCAAAGCCGACGACTACCTGCTGACCAATGCGCTCCATGGAACTCACGGACGGGCACTGGCTTTCGCAACCGGTATCAAGGCATTCAAACCCGAATTGAAAGTCGTCGTGCTGATGGGCGACGGCGACGGCGTCACCATCGGAGGAAACCACTTCATCCACTCGGCCAGGCGCAATATCGACCTGACGGCCATAGTGGTAAACAACCTGAATTACGGCATGACCGGCGGGCAGGTCTCCGGGACAACCCCGGCCGACAGCCGCACGAGCACCACTTCATTCGGAAACCCGGAAAGATCTTTCGACATCTGCGCCCTGGCCGACGTCTCAGGCGCCAATTACGTAGCCAGGGGCACCGTGTATCACGGCCGGAAGCTTCAGAACGTCATCAAGGAAGCGCTTACGAAAAAGGGCTTTTCCCTCGTCGAGGCTGTAAGCCCCTGCCCCACTCACTTCGGCCGCAACAACAAGATGAAAAGCCCGCTCGAAATGCTGCGGTTCCTCAAGGAAAAGGGCATCCCGCGCGAAAAATTCGATTGCCTTACGGATGCCGAGAAGGACGGTTGCTTCGCGATCGGGAAATTGGTCGACAAAGATATTGCCGACTTCAACTCACGTTACGACGAAATCCGCGCCCGGGCTCAGAGCGCTGGAGAAGGCGGTCGATAAAATGCCGGAAAACAAGGACAGATACGAAGTGGTGATGGCCGGCTCGGGCGGTCAGGGACTCATCGTCTCGGGAATAATTCTGGCCGAGGCCGCTATGCTCGAAGGCAAAAACGTCGTTCAGACTCAATCCTACGGAATCGCCAGCCGCGGCGGATTTTCCCAGGCAGAGGTCATCATCGATAAGGGAGAGATTATTTACCAGCAGGTCGAGTCTCTCGATATCGCCCTGGCGCTCACCGAAGAGGCCATAGAACGCTATGCTCCCCTTGCCGCTTCCGGCACCCCCGTCTTTTACGACACCTCCCTTCTCAAATTCCGCCCCGGGGAAAACCTCTACGGCTTTCTCTTCACGGAAATGGGTGCAGGCCTTGGGCATGTCGGAACGGCCAACATGATCGCGCTCGGCGCGATGAGCGCCATAACGGGGATGGTCAGCCCGGAAAGCCTGGCCAAAGTGATCGGCGCAAGGTTCTCCGGGAAGACCGCCGAACTGAACCTTAAAGCCCTCCATGCCGGAACGGCGCTCCCCGGATCGGATCGCGCACAGACCGTTCCATCGCGGAACACGGAAGACGGCATTTCCCTTAACGGGACCGGGCAAAAAGCAGCCGCAGACTCTCGGCCCATCCCCCTGGACCTCGTCGCCGTCAATTCTTCCGTCTGCAAACAGTGCGGATACTGCCGGGAAGTGTGCCCGACGGGCGTATTCGAGATTTCCGAGTCTTTCAACCCTTCCGGATACAGACCGATGGTTGCAGCCCACGAAGAAAACTGCTCGGGTTGCCTGAAATGCCTCATGGTCTGCCCGGATTTCGCCATTACGGTATCGTCTTCTCCCCGCTCGCGCAAGTCGCGGCTCGAAAACACAAGCAAGGAGAATGCCTCGTGAACATTGTCGTCGTCCTCAAACAGACTCCGGATACCGAGACCGTAATCAGGATCGCTGCAGGCGGCAGGCGGATCGAAACTTCCGGCGTTAAGTGGATCATTAATCCTTACGATGAATTCGCAATCGAAGCGGCCCTCCGCCTCAAGCAAAAGCACGGCGGAACGATCACCGCAATTGCATGCGGCCCGCAGCGGGTCGTCGAAGCCCTCAGGACTGCACTCGCCCTCGGCATTGACGACGCAATGCTCATCGACGACCCCGCGATCAAGGGCGCCGATCCCCTCCAGATGACCCGGATCCTCGCAGCAGCGGTCGAAGGGATAAATCCCGACATCGTCCTCATGGGTTCGCGCGCCGTTGACTACGACCAGGGACAACGAGGCGTAATGCTAGCCGAAAGTCTCGGTTTGCCTCACCTGCCCCTTGCCGTTTCACTCGAAAGCGACGGGGCCAAAGTCGTGATAGACCGCCCCATAGAAGGGGGATCGGTCAAATTGGAGGCAGTCCTTCCCGCACTGGTCACCTTTGGCGGATCCCATGCCGTCTGGAACCCGAGATACGCGTCTCCCCTCGGCATTATGAAGGCTCGCAAGAAAACGATCGGCGTGAAAACCCTGGCCGACCTGGGACTCGATCCCGCCGACTTCGGCGCCGAAAAAGCCAAAATCCGGATCGCCTCGATGGAACTCCCTCAGCCGCGCAAGCCCGGCAAGATGATCGCCGGAGATCTCGATACGGCCGGAAAGGCCAGGGAACTTGCAAGACTGCTGCGTGAAGAAGCCGGTGTGATTTGATACAGGAGTTGTTCCGATGGCAAAAGACGTTTGCGTAATCACTGAATTCAGAAACGGCGAATTTCGCCGCGTGACAAACGAGGTTGCGAGCGAGGGCAGAAGAATAGCCGATCAGCTTGGCGCCGGCCTCGTCGGAATTTCCATCGGCTGCGGCAATTCCGGCAAAGCACCCGATCTCGGCAGGTTCGGCGTAGACACGGTCTATCTCGCCGATACCCCCGAGCTGCAATACTACCTGGCCGAGACCTTCGTCCCCGTTATCGCCGAGATTATAGAGAAGATCGATCCGGCGGTGATCCTCATTCCGGCTTCCGTCGACGGCAAGGACCTCGCCGCGCGGCTGAGTTCCAGGCTTCGGATCGCCCTGCTCCAGGATGCCGTCGAAGTTCTTGTCGAAAACGGCGGGAAAATGAAGGCCAAATGGCCCGCATTTGCCGGCAAATGCTTCGGGTGGGCCGAATGGGCGGACGGAGAGCCCCAAATGATATCGCTCCGGCCCAACATTATGCAAATCAGGGAACTCGACGCCGCACGCGAGGCGAAAATCGAGAAAGTCGATGCCACAATAGCCGCTTCGCGAACGCAAGTTTTGAAATACGATCTGGAGACCTCCGGGAAAGTCGAGCTGACCGAGGCACAGACAATTGTTTCCGGCGGACGCGGTATGAAAGACAGCGCCAACTTTGCGATCATCGAAGAGCTTGCCTCAGTGCTGGGAGCTGCTGTTGGGGCCTCGCGCGCTGCCGTGGATTCGGGCTGGCGTCCTCATTCCGACCAGGTCGGACAGACGGGCAAGGTGGTCAATCCCGATCTCTACGTTGCAGTCGGGATCTCGGGGGCGATTCAGCACCTCGCCGGAATGGGATCTTCCAAAGTGATCGTGGCCGTCAACACGGACCCCGACGCCCCGATCTTCAGCAAAGCCGATTATGGGGTAGTCGAGGACCTGTTCGGTTTTGTTCCGGCATTCAGTGACGAAGTTCGGAAGTTGAAGGCGTCCTGAGCATTGATGCTCCACTGGATCCCGGCTCAAAAGCACTGCCGGGATGACGCTTTGGCGGTACACAACCTTGTCGGACAGCCGGGATTCTTGAAGCCGGACACGCAACGCAAGAGGACAAACCGGAAAGTCGAAAAGAGCGATAGAACGCGTGCCTGACGACATGGGCCTTCCGGGATGGGGTTCCCAAGCCGGAGCTTGGGAACCAGCGGGAATTGCTGCTTTGCGCATCACTTAATTTGACGGAGCAGCAGAGCCGCAACCCAAAATACAAAAAGACAAAAGCTTAAAACCACGAAAGACACGAAAATCACGAAAGAAAACAATAGCATGACCGGGAGCCTCCTCCCGGTAACAAATTGTTCTGAATCCCCATAGAGGAGCCAGGTACATGAGCAACGATCAGTACGATATCGAATTGGGCGAGGATCATATCATTCTTCGGGACATGGTGCGCAAATTCGCCGATAAGGAAATTGCCCCCCATGTAGACAGGGATGAAAACGAGCATCGATTCCAGCGGGACCTCGTCGAGAAAATGGGGGAGCTGAACCTGTTCGGCTGTCCCGTTCCGGAGGAATACGGCGGAAACAACATGGGCTACCTTGCCCACGCCATTGTTACCGAGGAAATCGGCAGGGTGTCCGGCTCCCTCAGGGTCGCTTTCAACATGCAGACCATGGGCACCGCCATGTCGATCCTCAAATGGGGCAGCGAAGATCTCAAACGCAAGTACATCCCCGACCTGATGTCCGCAAAACAGATAGGCTGTTTCGGGATCACCGAACCCGACACAGGATCGGACACGGCTGCAATGTCAACCACGGCTGTGCGGGACGGCGACTCCTACATCCTCAACGGCCGCAAGATGTGGATCACCTGGGCGCCCGTTGCGGACATGTCCGTAATTTTCGCGATGACCGACAAGCCCGCCAGGCATAAGGGCATGAGTGTTTTCGTCGTGGATATGCATTCACCCGGCGTAACCACCGTTGCCATCAAGGACAAAATGGGACTGTGGGCCTGCCCGACGGGTGAAATCATCATGGAAGATGTAAAAGTCCCCGCGGCAAACCGCCTCGGCGAAGAGGGAAAAGGCTTTACCTATCTCATGCAGGAACTCATCAGCACGAGGCTTTCCGCAGCCGCGGGAGCCGTCGGCACCTGTCAGGCCGCACTCGACGCCGCCGTCAAGTACGCGTGCGAACGGAAGCAATTCGGCCGCCCCATAGCGGAATACCAGATGGTGCAGGAAACCATCGCCAGGATGGTAGCGGAAACGGAAGCCGCCAGGGCGCTTACCTGGAGATGCGCAATCCAGAAGGATCGCGGGCTGATAAACAACATGAGGGAAACCGTTCTGGCAAAATTCTTCGCATCCCGAGCGGCAGACGAAGTTCCGAATCTTGGGCTGGACGTCCTGAGCGCCTACGGGTATTCCAACGAATATCCCATGGCGCGAATTCTTCGCGACGGCAAGGTCTACAAAATCCTCGAAGGTGCCACGAACATCATGAAGATGATGCTCGCCGCCGATGCACTGGGGATCAAGAAGGCCAACAGATAATCGTTCCGGTTCGTCGATCGACGATCGGAAGGAAATGCCGGCCCGCTTCCGTGCGGACCCGGCATTTCCTGGTTTCGATTTAACGGGCTGCTTAGCCTGACGCCGTTGATACCGGGAATCGGGGCCGCAGATATCAATTGACAGTTGATACACAATCACCTATACGATCAAAGATCCCATATGTATTTTTGATCAAATATTGTCCGAAGATGGTGCTTCAGTTCCCTCCACGAAAGGACATGAAGCTTCCGGACGGGGTTCGAGGGCTGGTTTCTTAATTTCGAACCTTTTTCCATCTTTGGTGAGACCGTTTCAAAACGTGCTGATAAGCCTGCCGCAGGATCTCCATCAGCTCGGCAGACCGCAATGCGCAAATGTACTCACACGCAGGCGGCCGAAAATGATGCTCCGGGGCATGTTCGCATTGTTCTCATCCACCTCCGGGACCCCGGTTTCCTATATGGACGTTACAGACTTCTCGAACGCTTAAGCCGTCCTCCCAGCAACGCGGGACGGGCAATTTCCACGCTCATAATCATCACTGTTATTCGAATCTGATTTTGAAGAAGTATTGCTGCGGTTTAAGCCCTGGAAGGAGACGAATATGGTCGAACTGCTTTCCGCTAGAGCCAGAACGATACAGCCATCCATCACGCTTACCATCTCCGCCAGGGCGAAAGCCATGAAGGCTGACGGACTCCCGGTCCTGAATTTTTCCGCAGGAGAGCCGGATTTCCACACGCCCGCTCTCATCAAGGCGGCTGGCATCGAGGCCATACGCGAAGGATTCACCCGGTATACCGCCGCCGGAGGCATTCCGGAACTCAAGACTGCAATAATAAAGAAGTACGAACACGAACTGGGAATATCATTCGAGCAGTCGGAAATCCTGGCATCAAACGGCGGAAAGCACGCGCTCCACAGCATCCTTCAGGCCATGCTCGACCCCGGAGACGAGGTAATCATCCCGTCTCCGTACTGGCTTTCGTATCCCGATATGGTGCGCCTTTCGGACGGCAAACCCGTTATCCTGAAGACCCGGATGGAAGACGGCTATAAGCTCACGATCGATGCATTGAAAAGCCTGATCGGCCCGAAGACAAAAGCCATGATTCTGAACTCGCCATCCAACCCCACCGGGGCACTGTACTCAGCGGAGGAACTCAAGGAAATTGCGGCAGCCGTCGAAGAGGCCGGAATTTTGCTCATCTCGGACGATGTTTACGAGAAGTCCGTCTATGACGGCAAGCCGTTTGTGAATATCCTTTCGGTTGCTCCGCAACTCCGCGACCGCGTCGTAATCATAAACAGCGCCTCGAAGACATACTCCATGCCCGGGTGGAGGATCGGTTACGCAATAGCCCCCGCCACCCTGATCGCAGGCGCTACCCGGATACAGGGCCAGGCCACTTCGTCCGCGGGATCGATTTCACAGAAAGCTCTAGCCTACGCCCTCGGGAACACTTCTCCGGACACAATCGAACACTTCCGAAAGTCTTTCGAACAGCGAAGAAACCTCATGTTCGAAGGACTCTCTGGCATTGACTGGATCGGCGTCCACCGCCCTGCCGGCGCATTTTATCTCTTTGCAGATGTAAGCCGCTGCATGAGCGGGATGCAGGGGATCTCGGGATCCGTTGATTTCTGCGAATTTCTGCTCGAGCGCTGTCATATTGCGTGTGTCCCCGGGAAGGTTTTTGGAGACGATAGATGTATTCGCTTTTCTTTTGTTGCCGACGAAAACGACATCACCGAAGGGGTCGCGCGGCTAAAGAAGCTGTGACAGGACAAGAAGCCCGGCAGCAAAATTCTTGACCCTGGACGTACGAGGTTTGGCGGGAATCCGCCTGCAAGGCTGCCCTGTTTGAGAAAATGAGTAATGAGTCGGAGGAACAAAATGGATAGAGACAGAATCGTGAAGTTACTGATCACCCTGGCGGCAGCCGGCATGTCGGCTTTCATACTCATTACCTCGATCGCTTTCCCGCTGACGGCGATGATCCAACGGTCCGCCGTTTTGCTGCTCGGCCTCGTGATCATCTTCCTTCTCTATCCCCGCCGGAAGAAAGAAGGGGCAACGACAGGTTACCCCGATTACCTGTGGGCGCTTTGCGGTCTTATTGTAAACGCCTACGTCATCATCAATTTTGAAGCCATGGTTGCCCGCATGGGTGACCCGAACACCGCCGACCTTATCCTGGGCGGAATATGCATGCTCCTGGTGCTCGAAGCCACCAGGCGTTCGATCGGACTTCCTCTGCCGATCGTTACCTCCTTCTTCCTGCTCTATTGCTATTTCGGCAATTACATACCCGGGACATTCGGCCACCGCGGGTACTCTCTCTACAGAATAATCAACCAGATGTATCTGACCACCGAAGGTATATTCGGCGTTCCTCTCGGGGTTGTCGTCAGCATAGTCTTTCTCTTTGTGCTCTTCGGATCCTTTCTTGAGAAGAGCGGCGGCGGCAACTTCTTCATAAACCTGGCGGTTGCATTGGCCGGGCGTGCTAAAGGAGGACCGGCAAAGATAGCCGTTATCGCCAGCGGCCTCATGGGCACCATCTCAGGCAGCAGCATTGCAAACGTGGTCACAACCGGAGCGTTCACCATCCCTCTCATGAAGCGGGTCGGCTACCGGCCGGAGTTTGCGGGAGCGGTCGAGGCCGCGGCTTCGACAGGCGGACAGATAATGCCTCCTGTCATGGGCGCCGGTGCATTTATCATGTCGGAATTCACCCAGGTCCCTTATCTCAAGATTATCGTCGCAGCAGCCATACCGGCCGTTTTGTATTATTTCAGCATTTACATGAACGTGCACTTTGAAGCCTGTCGCACCAACCTCAAAGGCATGCCCGACGACGAAGTTCCGAAGGCAGGAGAAATACTGAAGACCGGCTGGATTTATCTGCTGCCCATTTTCGTACTGATCGCCATTCTGGTCATGGGATACAGTCCGGCCAGGGCGGCATATGTGAGCATAGGTCTTTTGATCGTCGTCAGCATGTTTCGAGCTTCCACCAGGATGAAACCCGCCGATTTCATCGATGCCCTGCGCGACGCCGGGATGACCTCTGTTACCATAGTAGCTGCATGTGCCTGCGCCGGTATGATCGTAGCATCGGTCAGCATGACCGGGCTCGGGATAAAGTTTTCCAACGTGATCGGGGCGCTTGCAGGCGATATGACGATCCTCGCGCTGCTGTTGACCATGGTGGCCTCCCTCGTGCTCGGCATGGCCCTGCCCACCACCGCAAACTACATCGTCCAGGCCGCCGTGGCGGCACCGGCCCTTGTAGCTCTTGGGGTCCCCGTCATGACGGCGCATCTTTTCGTCTTCTACTTCGGCGTGTTTGCCGACATAACCCCGCCTGTAGCCTTGGCGGCGTACGCCGGGGCGGGTATCGCCAAGGCAAATCCGATGACCACGGGATTGATCGCCAGCAGGAATGTCATAGTTGCCTTCCTGATCCCTTATCTCTTCGTATACTACCCGGCACTCCTGTGCAAAGGGCCCGTCATGGAGATCGTCATGGTAGCCGCAACCGCGATTCTTGCCGTGGTGGCTCTCAGCGCTGCCTTTTCGGGTTATTTGAGACGCCCCTGTTCAGTTATCGAAAGACTTTGGCTGGTTGTAGCAGGTGGAATGCTCCTGCACCCCGAACACATTTCCGACATCGTAGGACTGGTGATGCTTGCCGGCCTCTATATACGCCAGCGAATGGCCGACAAAGAGAAAGTAAGCGTTGCGGTTTCGTGAACGGAACGGAGTTCGAGGAACAGGAGCTATTCAGTAAACAGAAACTCATAAAAGGAGATTCTAATGAAAAAATTCCGTTTAGCAGGAATGTTGCCGGTCTTAACCCTCATGCTTGCATTAGTCCTCGTACCGGGCTTGGTATCGGCTGAGACAAAGAACATTTCGATTTCCACCGGAGCCACCAGCGGCACGTTCTATCCCCTGGGCACCGCTATCGGCAAGACCCTGACCCAGGCAGGCGTAGTGAATGCCACAACCGAAGCCACGGGAGGATCGGTTGAAAATGCCCGACTAATCGGCCAGAAGCAGACGGAAATCGCCTTCATCGAATCGATGATTGCAGACTGGGCATACAACGGTAAGGAAGTGTACAAGGATAAGAAAATTCCCAATCTCTGCGGTCTGATAGCTCTCTATCCCAACACGATACAAACCGTAGTCAAGACCAGCTCGGGCATCAAAACCTACAAGGACCTCAAGGGCAAAAGCGTTGCAGTCGGGATCCAGGGCGGATCGAGTCCGACCAACATGCAGGTCGTGCTTGAGTCTTACGGGCTCACGATGAACGACATCAAACCCCAGTACCTGGCCTTCGGTCCTTCGATGGAACTCCTCAAAGACGACCAGGTGGACGCCGTCATGGTGGATTCCGGTTTCCCCAACTCGGCCATCATCGACATAAGCACCCAGCATCAAGTCAGAATTCTGCCTATCGATGCCGAAAACATAAAGAAGATAACAGAAAAATACCCCTTCTTCTCGGCTGCTCACAGTGTTCCCAAAGGGACCTACAAGGGTATAGACGAAGATATCCTCACCACGGGCTCGCTGGTCACTCTTTGCGTACAGAAAGAGATGTCAGAGGAACTGGTCTACAACATCATTAAAACCATGGTGGAAAAGAAGGACGAGATTGCAAAGGTTCACGAAAAGGGCAAGAGCATAAACCTCCAGACAGCGACAAACGGCATTTCCATCCCCATCCACCCCGGGGCATTGAAGTATTACAAGGAAAAGGGCATCGTGAAATAGACCTCCGGACACTTCCGAAAAACGATGAACGCCGCGCGGTCGATCCCGCGGCGTTCGTTCGAAATATCGGAATTTGCAAAATCCACGCAAAAGTGTCTCGCCTCCTGATCCTGTTCGATAAGCGATAGTCGGGAGCGCAACTTTCTTTTCCTGCCTCCGCTTTCTTCTTTTTCTCCAGGCCTAAAACAGGTACAAGTGGGCATGTAATCGACGATTCGCCTCTGCCACGGCTTCTGCTCAGGAAGGAGCTTCCTGACCCGCACTCCGAATCCAGCGGCTTTTCAAAGCAGTTTTGTCTGCCCAATTAGCAACAGGGAGCAAAAAGAAATGAAACCCGTCAAATACAGATACGCCGTTGCCACAATACTTACTCTTTGCATATTGACTGTCACCGCCGTCGCCATTGCCCAGGAAGTTCCGCATGACGGCTACTGGTGGAACAAAATCCCTGCCGGATCGCGACCGGCATTCATCACCGGCGTATCCGACGGGATAGTCCTCGGAGAAGATCTCGCCTGCGCTCATTTGGCCGACAAGCATCCGGGTGAGCGCGGAGCGGTGAACATCATCGCAAACTCTTTCGCCGAAGTTCAGGAAAAGTACTTGTCCCACGTGTCCATCGAGCAGCTTGTGCACGAACTCAACAAGTTCTACTTCAATTCCCGCAACAAGCCGATCCTCGTCAGTGACGCCATTTACATCATTGTGAATCGGACCGCCGGTCTTTCGGATTCCGACTACGCCAGGTTGGTCGACGAATACAGGCGAAAGATGAAGTAGTTTTGATCCTTACCGTTGAGTTCCCTATCCCTCAACCGCAGCCGTCTGCGCCAAGCGAGCCTCTACTGTGTCGGTCTTCATCCTGCGCGTGCATGAATACTCTCATATCTACCATTCAAAAACTCGAAATACTCCCTTTCCTACCGCTCGAATACCGGACTCACCTGATTGTTCACCCCATAGAAATATGAGAGATTCGACTCGCCAAAGAGTAGTTCTATAAACCCCTAATTCCCGAAAGCCAGGCCCCCCTCCCTCCTCCTGGCTTTCACTTTTTGGGGCGGCTAAAATTTGGAAACCGAACAGCTTACTTCCAGCTACCTCCTCGTCCCGTCCATTCGAAAGGTCGGTTTGGAACTACATCCCGGGAGACCAGAAGAAATTCATAGATGCAGACCGATCGACTCCCATGCTGCAAAGCAGCAAATATCCTCTTCCGAAAGCCGCACCGCACGATCGAGCTACCCCATTCCGGAGCCTCAAAACCTACGTCCTTCACAGTTCAGCGGACTCGCGGCCACCTTATTCTGCATAGCAGCACCTGCTTGACATTCGATCACGGTGCCTTACTTTTTCTCCTACTTGTCCAAAAGAGTTAGTCGTAAAGATTTGTCTCCGCACAAATCGTCAACTTGGTCCATTTGAATCATTTGTAACGCGTCTGACAGAATTTCGAAGTCCAAGAAACCGAGTGAAAACAATGTGAGCTTGCCCCAAGGAGGAAGCCAGATGGAACAGAGTCAGTTGTTCAAGCAGATGGTGGAGTTCAACAAAATGACCTTCGAGAGTACGTTCAACGCAATAACAATGTTCCAGGAACAGATGGAAAAGATGGCAACCGCTGTGCTGGCCCAGAATGCCTGGCTTCCCGAGGGCGGAAGGAAGGCCGTCGATGAGTGGATGAAGAGTTACAAGAAAGGCCGCGAGGACTTCAAAAAGGTTGTAGATGAAGGATTTGACAGGATGCAGTCATTTTTTACCGGTTCCGAAGCAAAGGACGAACCGTTCAGGCGATAGTTGTTTCTGATCCTATCAAGCGATTTCTTTGAAGGAGTTGCCGTCCAATGGCAAACAATTTCATGGAATGTTGGGGAAACTTCTTCACCAATGCGGCCAAAGAGCAGCATTTTCCGGGAATTGCCGACTGGGCACGGGTCTTCTCCCGGTTCATGGACTGGGCGGCTTTTGTTCCAAAGAGTTACGCGCTTGAATCTCTGACTCCGCCGGGCATTCAATTCATGAAGGAATGGAACACCCTAGGGAAAGAACTGAACAAATCGTTTCTCGCGGCGGTTTTCGAGTTCTGGGGGATCAAGGCCGATCCCGAGCGTTATTTGGAGCTTGTGAAGAAGTATGAAGAATTGAAAGAGAAGATCGCTTCCCAGGAGGAAACCATCAAGCACCTGCGTCTGCTGTTGGATGAGGCCAGGAATGCGACCGAATCCCAAACCGCGGGACGCCGTGGATAATTTGCCTCAAAGTGACCGCCAGTGGAACAACAGGATGCTGTAAATCTGACCGATTCAGATCGCCTGCTCCACGCATTGCAGGCCGCTTTTACTCTCAGCATTTCTCCAGCCTCTCTTCTTGTCGCTTTTGTTGACTGGGCTGCCCACCTTTCAAATTCGCCCGGAAAGCGATGGGAACTCCTGTTGCAGTTCATGAACGGTTTTCAGCAATGCCTTGCATCCGCAGCATTCAATTACAAAGACCCGTCCTTCAGCGGACCATCCCAGCCGCAGGACAGGCGCTTCGCAGGTGAGGAATGGCAACAATGGCCATATAACGTGATCTATCAGAACTTCCTGCTCGTGGAAGACTGGTGGCAAAAGGCCACCACCTGCGTCTCAGGCGTCTCCTGCCACCATGAAGAAGTGGTTTCATTCGTTGCACGCCAGATACTCGACATGTACGCACCGTCGAATTTCATCCATACAAACCCTGAAATATGGCGCGTTACCGGGGAACAGTCAGGACTCAATCTGCTAAGGGGCTGGCTCAACCTCATGGAGGACGCCAGAAGGATTGCCAACCGCGAACGGCCAATCGGAGCGGATGCGTTCAGGGTGGGAGAAACAGTAGGGATTACACCCGGTAAGGTCGTCTTCCGCAACCAGTTGATCGAACTGATTCAGTATGCCCCTTCGACAAGAGGCGTCAGCGCAGAGCCCATTCTGATCGTCCCCGCGTGGATCATGAAGTACTACATTCTTGACCTCTCGCCGCACAACTCCCTGGTAAAATTCCTCGTTGACCGCGGCCACACCGTTTTCATGATATCCTGGAAGAATCCCGGAACGGCGGAGAGAGATCTCTCGATGGACAACTATCGCACCATGGGAGTCATGGCGGCGATCGACGCGGTTTCCACAATCGTGCCGGGAAGGAGGATCCATGCCCTGGGATACTGCATAGGCGGGACACTCCTCACGATAGCCGCAGCCACGATGGCAAGAGACGACGATCACCGACTCCGCACGATAACCCTTCTGGCAGCGCAAAACGATTTCAGCGAAGCCGGAGAGTTGATGTTGTTCATCGATGAGGGGCAGGTCAGTTTTCTTGAAGACAATATGTGGTATACGGGCCACCTGGATACCAAGCAGATGGCCGGAGCCTTTCAATTGCTGCGCTCAAACGACCTGGTCTGGTCTCGGCTGATTCAGGACTATCTGATGGGAGAGCGTCGCCCGCTCAACGATCTCATGGCCTGGAACACAGATGCCACTCGCATGCCTTATCGGATGCACAGCGAATATCTCAGGTCCCTTTTCCTGAACAACGATCTCGCCGGGGGCCGATATCTCGTCAACGGTCGCCCGATCGTCATTGGTGATATACAGATTCCTATTTTCGTGGTGGGAACCGTCAACGACCATGTTGCGCCGTGGAGGTCGGTCTACAAGATTCAACTCTTCTGCAGCGCTGAGGAAATCACTTTCGTCCTGGTGAGTGGAGGGCATAACGCCGGCATCGTCAGCGAACCCGGTCACCCCGGACGGAGCTACCGGATCTCGTCCCATAAATCCGATGAAAAACACATCGACCCGGAAACATGGTTCGCCACCACACCCATCAAGCAGGGCTCCTGGTGGGTTCCCCTGGAAAAATGGATTTCATCTTTCTCAGTCGGTCCGGTGGATTCACCCACCATGGGCGCTCCCGATAAAGGATACCCCCCTCTTATGAACGCCCCCGGCAACTATGTCCTTGAAGATTAACCGCCAGGAAGTTCCTGCCCGGGGAATTAAAATACCCGCGGATTCCGTACTCCTCAATTCACGCATCGTCCAGCACAGCCGTACTGCATCCGTCTATGCATGAGCAGCCACGCTCTTTTTCTTTCGCGGAGAACGCGGAACCGAACTGACGGACTTCGATGCCGATCCTTTCCTGATTGCCGTCGATTTGCTTTTCGGCTTTTCCTCCCTCGAGTCTCTTGCCTTCAACCATTCGACTATTTTCGGGATAAACTGCCGCTGAGTCTTGGAACTCACATAGATCCCGATGTGCCCGGTATCGAGGCAAACGTTTTCCGCATCCTTACTTCCAACTTTGCCGACCAGGGGTTCACATGCCTCCGGCGGCACCAGGTGATCGTGTCGGCCGAAAATGTTCAACAGAGGCATCGTGATCTTCTGCAGGTCTACCAGTTCTCCATCCAGTCTCATTTTGCTCTGGATCAGGAGGTTTTTCTGGTAGCAATCCTCGATGAACTGGCGGAGAGTCTCCCCGGGGACATCCGGACTGTCAAAGATCCATTTTTCCATTCGAATGAAGTTTTCAATGAATTCTTTATTATCGATGTTTTCAAAGTAACTCATGTACTTGTCTATAACCAACCGCGCCGGGTTCAGAAGCAGGAATCCCAGATTCAGCAGATCGCCGGGAACGTTCCCGAAGGCTTCCACGACGCGCGCCAGATTGAGGTCCTTTGTCCACACGTGCAGGAGTCCGCTGTTAGTATCGAAATTACTGGGCGTAACCGTGGTAATTAGATTCTTGATTTTTTCAGGGTGCAGGGCTGCATACATTATCGAGAACGTCCCGCCCATGCAGATGCCCATCAGGTTAATTTTCGATCCCCCATGCCGCCCGCGGATAAAATCGACGATGTTGTCCAGGTACCCATTCACATGGTCGGATATCGTCTGATAACGGTCCTTACGGCTCGGATACCCCCAGTCGATCATGTACAGATCGATGCCTTCCGAAAGGATATTCTGTACCACGCTCCGCCCGGGCTGCAGATCGAGCATAGTCTCGCGGTTTATCAGTGCATATACCATGAGAACCGGCGTCCCCAGGGGATTACGGGGCGCATTCGACTTATAGTACTTCAGTTTGACCCTGTCTTCCTGGTAAACCACTTCGCAAGGCGTCGTGGCAATATCAGTGTTCAGGGGACCGAGAAGCACGTCTCGTGATTTCAAAATCCTTTCGCGGGATCTTTCAAGCGCCTCGATCAAACCCTTGAGCATACCACCGGCAGGTATTTGGGAGTTCATAGAACGTTCAGCTCCTGTTGCTTGTTCTTTTTGATCAGTTCCTTGACCATCTTTTTCAATTCGTAGAGTTCCTTGTAGACATCATCCATATCCTTGTTGGTCGGGACGGGAAGAAACTGCATAAAATCCATCAGGACCTCATTTCTGGACAAACGAAAACTTGCAGATTCATCGACCAGACGGGACAGACACAGGCACCACTCTTCAGACTTGAAAAGCTCCATATAACGGGCTTCCAGCGCCTTGATCCAGGCACTGTACATCCCCTTGAAGTCTCCGCCGCCGTCCTGCGGCTGATCAATTTTATCCTTTATATCGCGCAGCGATCTTTCCATCGGAAGGCTCAACAGGTATTGGAATTCGACCAGCGCAGCCTGGTAGAGGTTCAGTCTGTCAAAAAACAGATTTAACTTTTCCTGGTAAAAACGCGTGAGGCCGACTTGCGGCATCCTCAACAAAGGCTGTATTTCCTTTTCGTGAAATTCAATCCAGGATTGAAAAACTTCCTGCTGCATTTTCGCAAAGTCCGGATCCCCCCCCTGCACCTGCCCGCTCATGATGGTCTGAACAAGACGCTGAAACCGCATGCATCCATCCAGCATCGATCGCGCCGAGCCCACCCCTACCTCGGAAAAGGCACCCACGTTCTTTAGATTCTGAATGGCTTCAGGGTTGATCATGCCGGACCAGAGCGCATTCCACATACCGAAAGCCTTTTCCCTGTACGCTTCACTCTGACTCTGCGGGCCGCCGGTACACATTGCGAACAGATCCTGCCACGTCGATGCTGTCGATTGCCAAAAGTTCATAATGGATCTGGTCCAATCGGCCCAGAACACACCGTGATTAAATCCACTCTGCTGGAATACATTCATGGGCTACCTCAATGATGCGCATGGCAATAAAGGGATACGCTAACTGTTACTTGCCGGTTGCGCTTTCCCGGATTGAAAATCGCAAGATTCCCCGGCACGCCGCTGTATTCGAGGGAAAAGCCTTCTTCACTTGCTTTAGCATGACAAAAGAACAGAGGCCTAAACGGACTATTTCATAATTAAAGAAACCGGCCCAACCTTTCGGTGCATTCGCTTGCGGGTGATGTGGCACAGTTTTGGAGAATGGATCATGAAAAGGGATGCTGGGGCCGCACTTCCCCCTTTTCCTCTCCAGGACGGCCTCATCCAGGACAAATCACTCAATGAGGCGCAAAACGTTGGGTACTCGTCTAATTATCATCCAGGGAGATGAGAATAGGGTATGTACAGTATTTTTCACTACTGCAAAGGCGGTATCAGGTGGAAATCAAGTGAGGCAGTGTGGCCACAAGGTTATTTCGGGTGACCACCGAGGCTCATTTTTCGCTTTGCTGGTGTTTATCTCGCTCTGCAACACTCCAATCAACTCTGGAGTAATTCATCTTCCGCTCTGCCAAATTGTCCATTCTCCTCAACGGATCCGGCGCTTGTCGGTTCACTGCCTCGGGCTGAATCATCTTCCATCTCCTTATCAAGATCGAGTTGGAAGCGAACCGGGCCGCGCGACTGCCCGTTGCTGCATCTGGTCTTGTCGAAACTTATGTCCAGAGGACATTCCGATGCAGGATAAGACCATGATGTAGCTATCGCTGCATGCCCTTTCGGGAAAACCACTACTTCCGCATCAACATGGTCGAGCGCGGCGAGTGCCGCCTCTCCGTCAATCAGGTCGTCATTTTCCGATATGCAGAGAAGCCACTTTATACCCTTCTCTTTGAGACGCCTGAAATTGAGCGCGCGTCCAAAGAGCTTCATGGGCAAGGTTCCGTCGGGAGCTACCGGTTTGGTATAGGATTCATAGCTCAACCGCGTTATCTCCACAGGGAGGTCCGTGCCGTCGTAAGTCAACCAGTGACTGATGGCCGCAGCCGCCTTGCTGATTCTGGCGCTGCTGCCCTCGACAACTCTGTCGAACATTGCGAGGTCACGGTAAAAATTCGACATTGGAGATTCACGCTCCACGCTCTTCAATTTGAAGATCCACCCGATCACCTTGCCGTCAACGACTTTGTTCCCGTTCGGCAAAGTTTTCAGCGAGTAGCCCAGGTCCAAGAAGCGGTGCGGTAGATGGTGTATGTACTGCATCAGAGACTTGCTGCGTGATCCGTCCATCGGAGCCACGCAGGTTATCAGGGCATCGACGAGGCCATCCAGTTCCCCGGACAGGAGGTCGATAACCGACATGAAGCCCCCCTGGCAGTACCCGTTCAGGGTGATAGGCTTACCATGCCTCTCCACGATCTTCTCTGCGAAAAGGCGTGTATCGTGCGCATCGTCCTCACCAGTCATCACCTGGACCGCCGGGTTCTTATGTATGTCCTTTACTATCCGTACATAGGTAGGTATGCCGTGATTCGCGAAGGCATGAACGTAGCTTCTGTCCTCACCCGGCAAAAGAGCCAGGACGTTTGCCCCAAGAACGTATGGCGGTATTACGAGGGTCGGCTTGCCGGTCTGATTGACCTTCACGCCTTTCTTGACCGGAAGAACCTGGTAGAGTTCGAAACGATCCGTTTCAGCAACTTTGACGTAGCCGCCATTATCGAAATGAAATCCATACTCTGGTTCTATCTCGCGGATTGCGGCCGGATACATATTTACAACTGTATTCATGAGCTTGAGCTGTTTCTCGGAGTATCCGACCAGATCCTCCGTATCGTGATGAAGCACCAGCCTCGAAACGGCGTTCAGAGCTTCCGCCAATTCCCGGGAATGATACTGGCTCATCGCATTGACTCCGGAAAACGTTCCTTTGGCTGCGAGTTGCATATCAAAGAGCAAGAGTTCTATAAAGTCACTGGCCGTATGCCACGGCGAGCACTTTCGCGGCCCCTTCCCTTCGACTTCCGCAAAGTACTTTGCCGCATTCCAGTATGGAGCTATGAAAGTTGACGAATATTTTACAAGTCCGAGAAGGTGAAACCACCTGCTCAGCACCAGGTTGATCGATGTTTTGAGCATTTCCGAATTGAGTTTCGAGAACTCGTCGGGCGAGAAATCGGAATCAGGCTGTTTGGGTTGTTCAGGCTCAAAGCCGGCGAAACTATAGAACATATCGGTAAACTCTCTTTCCATGCAAATATCCACACGCCTGCCGGTTCATGCTCGGCTTTTGTCTTCGAAAGCGGTTGGTTAATCTTTTCCGGTAGATAACGATCATATGAAATGAAAATAAGAACTGAAAACGCAGTACGCCACGAATCTTGGTCAGGAGCGGTTCGGTACTTCCGATCATCCTCCGACCCTCACCGAGATTTGGGCGAGTACGCATTTGCGACGCCGAAAGAAGCCCGGAACGCCGAGCTTCTTCGGCTTTGATCGAGACGGTGAGAACTGCCCACAGTCAATGGACCTCCCGTTCAGCAGAGCCGCCGCTGTCCGCCGTTCGTGCAGGATTGATGAAAGGATTGTCAGCAAGATCGAATTGCTCTTCTTCCGTCGATCCCTTTAGAGCAGCAGTCGAGAAATCATCGCCGTTGATCGTCTGTGCTATTTTGTCGAAGTAACCTGTGCCGACGAAGGTCTGATGCTTCACGGCACGGTATCCTTCTTTCTCCAGGTCGAATTCGCGTTCCTGGAACACCGAATACGCGCTCATTCCACTCTCGCTGTAGCCGCGGGCCAACTCGAACATCCCACGGTTCAGGGAATGAAAACCTGCCAGGGTTACGAACTGGAATTTGTATCCATATTCTCCGAGTTCCCTCTGGAACCGAGCTGTCGTGGCCCTGTCCAGCTTTTTCCAGTTGAATGACGGCGAGCAATTATACGCAAGCAATTTGTTCGGATAAACCGAGTGGACTGCATCCGCGAATCTCCTCGCTTCATTGAGATTCGGTTCCGATGTTTCGCACCACAGCATATCCGCAAATGGAGCATAGGAAACGGCACGAGCTATCGCTTGGTCCAACCCGCCCCGCACTGTAAAGAAACCCTCTACCGTGCGCCCGCCGATCAGAAATGGCCGGTCCCTTTCATCTATATCGCTGGTAAGCAGAGTTGCGGCATTGGCATCGGTTCTGGCTATAATGATTGTGGGCACTCCACAGATGTCTGCTGCAAGCCTGGCTGCGATGAGCTTCTTAATTGCCTCTGAGGTCGGCACAAGCACCTTGCCGCCCATGTGACCGCATTTCTTTGCCGATGCAAGTTGGTCTTCGAAATGCACCGCTGCGGCTCCGGCTTCGATCATCGCCTTCATCAGTTCAAAAGCGTTGAGGGATCCGCCGAATCCTGCCTCCGCGTCAGCGATGATCGGCGCAAACCAGTGGACGCTGTTTCCTCCTTCGAGGTGATGGATCTGATCGGCGCGCTGAAGTGCATTATTGATTCGGCGTACCAGTATGGGCACGCTATCCGAAGGATAAAGGCTCTGATCCGGGTAGGTATTTCCGATGCTGTTGTTGTCCGCAGCAACCTGCCACCCGCTGACATAGATGGCCTTCAGTCCTGCCTGCACCTGCTGCACAGCCTGATTCCCGGTCAAAGCTCCAAGGGCGGGAACAAAAAGCTCCTTATTGAGCAATTGCCACAAACACCGTGCCCCCTGGCTTGCAAACGTATATTCGATTTGCATGGTACCGCGGAGTCTTAAAATGTCTTCTGCCGTATAAGGACGCTGGATGCCTCTCCAGCGATCGTTATCGTTCCATTCTGAGCCAAGCACCCTCGCTTGATCACTGCTGTTCATCTGATTCTCCTTTCAATTGCGCGTCCTGCGCTTTGCTGTAGGTATCTCCAAATCCGCCGATAAGAGTCCGACCCTAAACCGGATCGAAGTCCTGCGCGCAATCATCTAGGTTTCAAACCCAGTATCTCCCGAAGCAAACCGTCTTCTATTTCTTTCAATCGACATGGTTTTTCTTCCCTCTCTACCCGAACAACCTCCAACTCGGAAATCTGGAGACGAACGCCTTCGCTGATTTTCCACGCTCACATCGAGAAACTCGGGAAGGGTACCAAGGAAACAGATCTGAATTATTGATTTTAGATTGATGATTCGGCATTCAGTAATGATTCGCTGACGATCTCGATTCATAGTCAAAAATCTATGTGCTAAACTATCCTTTGACAATGGTTCATACCGACTTTTCAACGAACACCCTCTCTCAATGTTACCGAGTACGTACAGCCTTCCGGCAACAAATAGTGTTTTCTCCCTATTGATACTCTGAACGAACATTCTCATAAATGCAGACACCGGGGCCATAACGCCTTATTTTGCTGTTAACTTTGATGCTTGTTTCCTTCTAGGCCATAGAGGTCACACGTTTTCAGGTAAGTTTGTCGGCTTTGCCATAGTGTCGTTCTGAGAGTCAGGCATCCGTCTTTTTTCCAGGGAAAGCGGCCAATCTGGTGAGGATCTTACTAGAGACGCAAATTCCCCCATGCCACCTTCGAAAACTCGTTTCCATACTATCGCGCTATGATGGGAAACGTATGCCTCTCATTCCTGATGAGAATTTCCTGCATGAAGCAGCCGAAACGGCAGTTCCGAGTCGGAACACAGCACAAAAGATCGCCCGTCAAGGAGGTAAGAAAGATGGAACAGCAGTTCAGGTTGGCGAAGCAGTTTGTGGATCTTCAGAAGGTAATGTTCGACGGTGTCTTCAACGGAATGATCATATTTTGGGATCAGACCGAAAAGATGCTTGCCCAGATTGTCGATCAGGCTGTCTGGATGCCCCCGGAAGGAAAAGATGTTTTTAAGGAGTGGATCGGTCGTAATAAAAAAGGCTGTGAAAGTTTCAGGAATGCAGCCAACGACGGGTTTACCTGGCTTGAGGGCATTCTGACCGGAGGCTCGAAAACGGAGTAGTCCGCTCTATACTGCTTTTTTTTATAGCAGTTCGCCGGGCTTTTATCCAAAGCCCCAGTCCCATGATTTCTGATCGCATCCATTGTATCCGGCGTGATCGGCAAAGGAGGTTTTCTGCGCTGCTGTTCCGCCCCGTTCTTAACAAGGCTAACTCATGTAAGGAACAGAAGTTTACACATTCCAGGAGAGAACATGATACGCAAAGAAGATGCTCTTCGATATCACAGCGAGGATCGACCAGGCAAGATAGAGGTAAAATCCACAAAACCCTGTCTTACCCAGAGAGATCTGTCGCTTGCGTATACTCCGGGTGTAGCCGAACCATCCCGAGAAATTGCCAGGGATCGCAACAAAATTTTCGACTATACGATCCGCGGTAATCTGGTAGGCCTCGTCACAAACGGCACTGCGGTCCTGGGTTTGGGCCATGTCGGGCCATTTGCAGCAAAACCCGTCATGGAAGGCAAAGGCGTGCTGTTTAAACGTTTTGCCGACCTTGATGTATTCGACATTGAGTTGAACACCACAGATCCGGACGAAATCATACGGTTTGTGAAGCTGCTGGAACCCACATTCGGGGGTATAAACCTCGAAGACATCAAGGCCCCCGAGTGTTTCTATGTCGAAGAACACCTAGTCGAGATAATGGATATTCCGGTCTTTCACGATGACCAGCATGGAACAGCAGTCATTTCTGTTGCTGCCCTGTTGAATGCCCTTGAGCTACAGAAGAAGCGGATCGATGAAGCTGTAATGGTTTTTTCCGGCGCGGGTGCCGCAGGTATTGCCTGTGCCGAACTCTGCATCAAGATGGGTGCCAGACGAGAAAACATCTACATGGTCGATTCCAAAGGGTTGATCCACAAGGGACGTGAAAAGGGGATGAACCCTTATAAGGAAAGACTGGCTAACGGAAGCGAACCGCTTACTCTGGCGGAGGCGATGAAAGGAGTCGACGTTTTCGCCGGGTATTCCGTGGCAAATCTTGTCACAAAGGAAATGGTAAGGGGCATGGCCGACAGGCCTATTGTCTTCGCCCTGGCAAATCCCGACCCCGAAATTGATTACAACGTGGCCGTAGCAGCCCGTGACGATCTCATAATGGCAACCGGCCGGTCCGACTTTCCCAACCAGGTTAACAACGTGCTCGGGTTTCCGTATATCTTTCGCGGTGCACTGGACGTACAGGCGCGTCAGATCAATGACGAGATGAAAATCGCAGCTGTAAGGGCGCTGGCAGACCTCGCAAAACAGGACATCCCGGATTCGGTCCGTAAAGTATACGAAGGAATGAGCCTCCACTTCGGTCCGGAGTACATTATCCCCAAGCCCTTCGACTCAAGGGTACTTACCTGGGTAGCAACGGCCGTTGCAGAAGCCGCCGTTTCGAGCGGCGTGGCAAGACAGCCCATCTACGACTGGGAGGGCTACAGGGATTCGCTTGCGCGCCGTCTCG
The DNA here is from genome assembly GCA_023416335.1 of Pseudomonadota bacterium. The sequence continues at coordinate 33,682 of JAEZHY010000129.1, forward strand.
GCCACAGCCAGGAAATAGTACGGCGTATTATGCAGAAAGCAAAGCGCAATCCGAAGCGTATCGTATTTCCGGAAGGAACCGACTCCAAAATTCTCAGGGCCTCCCAGGTTATCCTGGATGAGGCCATAGCCACCCCGATTCTTCTCGGAAACAGGGAGAAGATCGAAAAGAAAGCTGCCCAGTTACGTCTCGATCTTTCAGGTGCTTCCATAATAGACCCTCTGACTTTCGAACGCTTGGACGAGTATGTTTCAGAATTCCACCAACTACGTTGGCGAAAAGGAATCACCCGCCTCGAGGCCGAATATCTCATTACAAAGAATCCAAACTATTTAGCCGCCATGATGGTGAAGATGGGCGACGCCGATGGATTGATCGGAGGCGTCAATCAACATTATCAAAACACTATCCGCCCGGCACTCCAGACACTTTCGCTGAATCGCGGGACCACTGTTGTAGCCGGAGTCTATATGATGGTCCTTCCAAAGGAGGTTCTCTTCTTTGCCGATACGACCGTCAATATGGAACCAACCGCCGAGCAGCTTGCCGAGATCGCAATCTGCACTGCCGACACTGTGCGACAGCTGGACATTCAACCTCGGGTCGCCATGCTCTCATTCAGCAACTTCGGAAGCAGACGACATCCCCTTACCCAGAAGGTCGCACTTGCCACCCAAAAGGTAAGGGAACGACGTCCCGACATCGTGATAGACGGTGAAATGCAGGCCGACACCGCCATATCCGCGGAGATACTGAATGCTGTCTACCCGTACAACATGCTCAAGGAGCCGGCAAACGTACTGATCTTTCCTTCCCTTGAAGCGGGCAACATTGCCTTTAAGCTGATTTCACGACTGGCAGACGCCAAGGCGATCGGTCCAATCCTCATGGGCGCCAGCAAGGCAATCCACGTATTGCAACGAAACTGCGACGTCGAAGATGTTGTAAATATGACGTCGATAGCCGTTATTGATGCTCAGGAATCCCGTTTGCCCAAATTGGATCATATCTGAGAAGTCTATCAGAACTGCCTGAAAAATCATCAATGAATGGGGATCAATATCTTTGCATCTAGCCAACTTCGGATCAAGGGATTACCTTTTCTCCATGCTTGCTCTGTTGGCTGCGCACATCATCGCGTGCCTTGAAACTATATTTTCCAATACACACCCATCGAAACGAACTTGAATGTCTAAAAGGCATTTGAGATCATTTTATCCGGGGAGTTTGAGATGCTTCACCATCACAATAATGGATGCTACAGAGCGTTCTGTGACGCCTGTAATGGAAGCGGCTATGACTGCTTCGATGATCGACAATGCGAGTTCTGCTGCGGCTCGGGCGAAGTCGTGCTATGTATGGGAGACACACCCCGATTTCCTGATGTCCAGGTCTGATCGTTCACTGACCGGCAGGTTCTAAAACCCAGGGAAGTCTCCCACCGCATGAGACAGACGCGAGCAACCCGTGCGCCTTAGAATGAATGCGGACTGCGCATACGGCGCTTTTTGCGCTTTCGCTCTTCACCTGTGAATCTCCAACACAAGAATGTCGAGGGAGGCTGCTTTGAAGGGAAAAACGATAAACCAACTTAATATTGGTGATTCGGCAGAGTTTTCCAAAACAATCTCTGAGTCCGACGTCTATCTCTACGCCGGAGTAACCGGCGATCTTAACCCCGCTCACATCAACGAAGCCTACGCACAGCAAACCTTCTTCAAAACAAGAATTGCCCACGGCATGTTGCCGTCCGGTTTCATTTCAGCGGTCCTGGGCATGAAGCTCCCCGGGCCCGGGACTATTTATGTACGGCAGGAATTGAACTTCCTGGCTCCGGTCCGCATCGGAGATACGATTACTGCCCGCGCCGAGGTGATCGAGATAGTAGCCGAGAAGAACCGCGTTCGACTGAAGACAGCATGCACGAATCAAGACGGCAAAGTTGTCCTTGACGGTGAAGCGGTCGTGAGCCCACCTAAAGAATAAGTCTCGTGTTACTGTTCCAGGTTAGTTGATATGTGGTACACGCGGCATGGGTCCCCTGCTGAAGCGCAAATCCATGCCGCATGATGGTCACCGCTATAATTTGGCCGGAGTATTGCTGTTCCCCCATATGCGAGGCTTTTCGCTCTATTTTTCCGAATTGTTGAAGCAAGCCTCAAATTTCGTGAAGCTTTCATCCACGGCCTTTTTAAATTCCCCTCGACCTTTCTTAAGGGTTTCGACCCACTGGGTCACAGCCTTCTTGCCTTCGCTGGGAATCCAACCGGCCTGCTCCAGAAATGCGCTTACCATTTTCTCCGTTTGCTCCTGCAAAGTCACCATTGCATTGAAGCTGTTCTCGAAAGCAGCCCTGTTGAAATCGAAGATTTGTTTTGTGAGCTTTACCTGGTCCATGTAGATCCTCCTGGCAAATTGGACAAAAATCGGGAGTGGCAAATGCTGCCAATATAGCGTGATGCTGTGAGAGGGTCAAGGGAATTTGTGCAACGCACAATAGTTTTGAATGGCTTATTTTAAGAAGAAAGCCTATAATACTTGCGAATATTGTTGCGGTGTGACAATCCAGACCTCAGGAAATCGACGATGCCCGATACCATAATCCTTAAGAAATACGCAAACAGGCGTATCTACGATACCGAAAGCAGCACCTACGTCACCCTTCGCCAGGTCGCCGAATTGATCCGAAACGGCCGTCGCGTTGAGGTCATCGATGCCCAGACCCAGGAAGACGTAACCGCATTCATTCTTACTCAGATAATAGTAGAGGAGGCAAAGAATAAGAACGCTCTTCTCCCTGTCCCGCTCCTTCACCTCATCATCCAGTACGGCGAAAACGTCCTCAGCGAGTTTTTCGAAAAGTACCTGGAGCTTACCGTCAGAAATTACATCACTTACAAGGCAGCTTTTGACGAGCAGTTCCGAAAATGGCTTGAAATGGGCAAGGGGTTCTCCGAGATGGCACAGAAAAGCATGCCCGCCTTAAATCCCTGGCAGTCCTTCTTCGATCTTTTCCCCCGTTCCGAAAAAGAGCGTTGATAATCCTGTTATGCGCTCAACTCCCAGGAGAAATCCGGGAGCAGCATGGCCATCTTTGACCGCAGGAAATCTTCTTCGCAAGCGAAAGTAGATTTACGGAAAACGCTGTCCGTGTGGGTATCGGGCAAATGCAAACGATCTGAGCGCATGTTCAGCCAATCAACCACTCTTAAAGTCTAAAATACACGTCTGCCTCCCATTGACTTCAGGCATGCCGATCATATTTTCGGTTCATGTTGCCCAAAGTTCCTACACGGACTTTCGCATCTATCATCACAGGGTGCCTGCTCGACCTGGATCTGCCCATCAAAACGGGCGACAAATCTCGTACACCTTCGTAACAGTCTTTCCGGAACGGTTGGAGTTCATCGAAATTATGAGAAATTCATTAATTTATTCAACCGGCAGCCACTTGCCGGAACGTGAAGTGTTTAATGATGAATTTACTCAGTTCCCCCAGTCAGCATTAAAACTCATAGGCGAGAAAACCGGCGTTGTCTCCCGGAGGTTTTCCCCGGAAGAGCAGTGTACGTC
>JAEZHY010000217.1 GCA_023416335.1 Pseudomonadota bacterium
CCGTAGGGTCCCCTTGCGGGCTTAGACTTCTCATCTTGTTTTTATCCGTGTTTATCCGTGTCCATCCGTGTCAAAATGGGGCGGCGGCAACTCCGAATCGGCTTGTTCTTTAATTTCGACGGGAGAACACCGTAGGGTCCCCTTGCGGGCTTAGACTTCTCATCTTGTTTTTATCCGTGTTTATCCGTGTCCATCCGTGTCAAAATGCAGTAGGGATCTTCGCATAATCCAACTGCAAATTTACCGTTTTATGATATGATTGCCCCCTTATTTGTTTCGCTGCCCGGCGGTCATCCGTCCCAACCCGGCTCGAATTCTGATAGATCTCCTCCTCGTCTTCTTCCGGTCCGCACCTGGGCGCCGACATTCCGGCCTGTTTCAAGAGATCATTTTTTTCCGCCTTAGCGGAACCCGCCGCCGGCATCGGCTGCAGGTCATCCGGAAACAAGGCTTACGAAGTGTTTTAGGAAATTCTTCACAACTAGCTTTTAGCTTTTGGTCAACTCCAATGAGGCAGTTAAACCCGAAAACGTGCGGAGGACGCTTCAGATGATTGATTTCACATTTACCGAAGAACAGGAAATGTTCAGGAAAATGGCCCGGGAGTTTGCGGAAACCCAGGTTGCGGCTTTTATCCCGGAAATGGAGAAAACGGCCAAGGTCCCCCCCGACCTCGTCAAGGCCCTGGCTGAAGCGGAGATGCTTGCGATAACCATTCCGGAACAGTATGGGGGGCTTGGGCTCGGATATGTCGCGAGGATGATCGCCCTGGAGGAGATAAGCCGAATTTCCGTGGCCACCGCCATGATGCTCCAGGTGTTCGCGCTCGGAATCGATCCGATCGTCCGGTTTGGAAACGAAGATCAGAAGAAGAAGTACCTCCCGAAGCTGGCCGCCGGCGAATGGCTCGCCACGGTGGCCGTTACCGAACCTACCGGCGGATCCGACCCAACGGGAGCCCGCACGACTTACCGCAAGGATGGAAGCGATTTCATCGTATCCGGCCGCAAGTGTTTTATTACGAACGCCCACATTGCTCACATTATTACGGTTCTGGCCAAGGATGAAAACGATCCGAAGGCTTTTTCGGCGCTCATTATGGAGAAGGGACAATCGGGCTTCAAAGCGACTCACGAGGAGCACAAGGTTGGGATGAGGGGCTGCAACACCGGCGAACTCAGCCTGGAACAATGCAGAGTGCCTGCTGAAAACCTGCTGGGCCAGGAAGGCAAAGGGCTGCGGGTGACCATGGCCGCCATCGGAGACGTAGGTCGCGGCGGCATGGTGGGCTGTGCGCTCGGAGTTCAGGCCGCATGCCTGGAAGCGTCGGTCAAGTTCGCAAAGGAACGCATTCTTTATGGAAAGCCCATCGCCCAGTTGCAAACCATCCAGAACAAGATCGCAGAAATGAAAATCGACATGGATGCGGGACGCCTTCTTGCTTACAGGGCGGCGGCGATGCAGGACAACGGACAGGCGAGCAACAACGAATTTGCAGTCGCCAAATACTTCACCACCGAAGCTGCCCAGAAAGCCGCCAAGCTCGCCGTGGACATCCACGGCGGCTACGGCTGCATGGAAGAATATGCGGTCAGCCGGTATTTGCGGGATTCCTTCGTGCTCGGCCCCTCGGCGGGGACGAGCGACATCATGAAAGTGATCATCGCCCGCTGGGTACTGGGCTGATTACGGAGTTTCCGCCTGCACGCCTCGATGACGGCGTGCAGGCACAACATGGAGTGTAGTTCGAATGAACATAGCCGTCTGCGTGAAGGCCGTTCCGGATCCGAAAGAGATCTGCAAAATTAAAATCGATCCCGTGACCAAAACACTGACGCGGTGCGACGTTCCGTTTGTCATCAACCCCGTCGACAAACATGCCCTCGAAGCGGCCCTGCAGCTCAAAGAAGCCGGCGGTGCATCGGTTTGCGTTCTCAGTATGGGCCCTCCTCCGGCCGCAACCATTGTGAAGGAGTGCATGGCCCTGGGCGCCGACCGGGGCATTCTGCTTTCCGACCGGGCTTTCGGCGGGGCCGACGCCTTCGCCACGGCATACACCCTGGCCAAAGGCATAGAAAAAGCGGGCAACTTCGACCTGGTTCTGTGCGGAATGGCCAGCAGCGACGGCGCAACCGAATGGGTGGGACCGCAGATTGCCGAGTTTCTCGGAATCCCCATGGTTGCTATGGTCCGGAAATTCGAATCCCGCGAAGGCGACCGGTGGCTCGTGCAGGCGGATTGGCAGGATGGATACCGCAGGGCTGAAATCCGGATGCCGGCCCTGTTTACGATAACGAGAGAATTGAACAAACCGCGGCCGCTGAGCTTTTCCGGGATAATCAAGGCCCGCAAAAAGGTCATAGAGGAATGGGGGGCGGACCAGCTCGCCGTGCAGCCGGAGCAGGTCGGCTCCAAAGGATCGCCGACCATTGTTTCCGAAATAGCCGTCGTGGAAAACAAAAGGAATACGGAACTGCTCCAGGGGAGCCTCGACGAAAAGGCTGACAGGCTTGTCTCCATTCTTTCGGAAATCGGCGTCATTTAAGTAAACATTGCATCTGTCGGGGTATTTTTATCATGAAAGAAAAATTCGGTCCCGTCTGGGTAATTGCCGAGCAGGATGAATGCAGGATTGAAACCGTCTCTCTTCAACTTCTCGGTAAGGCACGGGAACTGGCGGATGAACTGGGTGTGTCCTGCGAAGCCGTGCTTCTTGGACATGGAATGCAGGAAGCCGGCCGGGCGCTCATAAGTGCCGGCGCAGACCGCGTCTTTCTGGCGGATGCCGAATCTCTCCGGCTCTATCAGCCGGTCCTCTATACGGAAATCATCTGTTCGCTTGCCCGGGAGCACAATCCCGAAATAATCCTGATCGGCTCGACCTGCATGGGCCGCGAACTCGCCCCGCTGGTTGCGGCAAGGCTAAAGACCGGCCTTGCGGCCCACTGCACAGGGCTTCGGCATGATGAAAACTTTAATCTGAAACAGCAGATCCCGGCCTACGGCGGCCTCATGTCCATTCTCTGCCCCGAGAAGCGCCCCCAGATGGCGACCGTTGCCGGCGGCGTGTTCAAGCTGCCGAAAATGGATGACGGGCGCAAAGGGGAAATCGTTTCCATTCCGGTCCCCGAAACATCCGACATGCCGGTCAGGACCCTGGAGATCGTCAGGGAACCGCGGGCGGGAGTGCGCCTCGAGGATGCCCGCACGATCGTCACCGGCGGTGCAGGAACCGGCGGCCCCGAAGGTTGGGAGAAAGTCAGGGAACTGGCTGCCGCACTCGAAGCCGCCCTCGGCTGCACGCGTCCAGCCGTGGACGAAGGCTGGGCCGCCCTGGATATCATGATCGGGCAGAGCGGCAAGATGGTCAGCCCCGAAGTCTACATAGGCATAGGTCTATCCGGCGAGCAGCAGCACATGGTGGGAATCGTCGGCGCCCGGCTCATGATCGCAGTCAACAACGACCCCAAGTCCCCTGTCTTCTCGCAGGTCGATATAGGCATCGTAGAAAACTGCCAAGATTTTCTGCCCGTACTTATCGCAAAAATCAGAGAACACCGGGAAAACATTTTGCGACACGGATAAACACGTCTGCCGAAACCAAAAACATTTTACGACACGGATGAACACGGATAGACACGGATGGAGAGAGCGACAAAGAATTTGTTCAAGAGAAATCCGCTAACCAGCTCAATTCATCTCACATCACAGCTATTGAGCCGGTAAGTCCTTATATGAGAAACAGCCCCAAGCCTGCCCAAACCAAAAACACTTTACGACACGGATGAACACGGATAGACACGGATGGAGAGAGCGGCAAAAGAATTTTATTCAGGAGAAATCCGCCAACCGGCTCAATTCATCTCACATCACAGTATTGAGCCGAAAAGTCTTTATATATGAACTTAGACTTCTCATCTTGTTTTTATCCGTGTTTATCCGTGTCCATCCGTGTCAAAAAATAGAGCCCATGTCGCATGGCGCCATTCTGTTTTTTCAAAATACTGGCCCACACTTCAATAAATACATCCCTAGCCCGATTTCGCAAGCTTGTCTTCCGGCCATATGATGCAGGTTATGTTTTGCATTGGAATTCATTGAGAAAAGAAAGGTGCAAAATTGAAACTGATTGAACTTGCACTGCAAGGCGGGGGCTCTCACGGCGCGTTTACCTGGGGAGTTCTGGACTGTCTGCTTGGGGATGACCGGGTCGGGATCGAAGGAATCAGCGGCACCAGTGCCGGTGCTATGAACGCGGTAGTGGTAGCTGATGGGCTCGACCGTGGAGGCAGAACAGGGGCTCGTGAGGCATTAAGCCGCTTTTGGGGGACTATCAGCAAATCCGCAGTGCTTTCACCCTTCCAGCGTTCGCCACTGGATCGCCTGCTCGGGCGCTGGACCTTGGATACGTCACCGGGATTCATTGCTTTCGACCTTTTGTCGCGTCTGGTTTCTCCTTACGATCTCAACCCTTTCAATTTCAATCCGCTTCGCACACAACTCGACGAACTGGTAGACTTCGAACACGTGCGCCATGCCGAGGGAATCAAATTGTTCGTTGCCGCCACCAACGTGCGCACCGGCAAGCAGCAAGTCTTTCGTCGTGAAGAGATGACAGTGGATATGGTAATGGCCTCCGCATGCCTGCCATTCCTTTTCCACGCTGTAGAAATTGATGGACAGGCTTACTGGGACGGCGGCTACATGGGTAATCCCACCCTGCTTCCGCTTGTTGAAGAGTGCGGGGGACGCGATATCGTGGTCGTGCAAATCAACCCATTAATGCGGGAAGAGATCCCTCGCAGAGCCGCAGACATTCTCAACCGCGTCAATGAGATCTCGTTCAATGCCGCACTGATAAAGGAGGTCCGCACGATTGCACTGCTAAAGAAACTCATCGAAGTGCAGGACATTGAAGAAGAAAGATTCAAGGACGTATTTTTTCACCGCATCAATGCGGATGAGGAACTCAAACAGCTCAGCGTTTCCAGCAAGCTCAACGCAGAATGGGCATTTCTCGAGCATTTGCACGATGTGGGTTTTCGAACAGCCGAAGTTTGGCTGAACGAAAATTATGATTCTCTGGGGAACCGCTCCACACTCGACATCGACGCTGTCTATCTATGACCTGGCCCCAACGCTGCCCAAACCAAAAACATTTTACGACACGGATGAACACGGATAGACACAGATGGAGAGAACGGCAATAGAATCTATTCGGGGGAAATCTGCTAACCGGCTCAGTTCATCTCACATCACAACTATTGAGCCGGAGAGTCCTTATGAGCTTAGAATTTCGTTTTTATCCGTGTTTATCCGTGTCCATCCGTGTCAACAAAAGGCATCGGCGGCAACCCCGAATCGGCTTATTCTTTAATTTTGACAGGGAATACCGCTGGCTCCTCCTGCGAGCCTAGACCTTTCATCTTGTTTTTATCCGTGTCTATCCGTGTCCATCCGTGTCAAAAGGCAGTGGCCTTTCCTCGCGCGAATGGGGGGAAGCATGGGCGGGAAGTTCCAGATAAATGAGCTGTGTATCGTCCTCGTAGGAGAGCAGCTCCGCGTATCTGCCCCAGGTGACGGCGGCATTGAGCTGGCGCTCGGCCTCTTCGGGCGGAAACTCGAGTTCCAGGGCGGTTTGAACCACGTCCCATTTGAGCTGATGGGCGTCGGTGGCACTGAGCATCGCAAAGAGCCATTTGAAAATGGGGAGTCTGCGAATACGTGTGGCGAAGATTTCCTTGCGGGCCTGAATGCTCGCTTCGGCGAAGGTCTCGCCGAGGGGTCTCAGCGTGATGTCCCCCTGGGCGATGGTGGCGAAGCCAAGGAGTTCGGCGGCGTCGAGGATCCTGAGCAGGTGGTCGGAGTTTACCTTCAACTCCTCGGCCAGACGGTAGATATCGTCACGGTCGCTTGGCATCTTGTCGAGGTATTCGAGCAAGCCGGCAAGCTCGTTCAGGTTTATGTGCGGCAGGGCGCGCGTGCGGCCCGGCTCGCCCGGGGCGGTGCCCATTTCGAGGTGTTCGGGTTGGGTCTGGCCCGCGAGCAGCGCGTAAACCCTGTCCACCAGTTCGAGGAACTTGGGGTCCTTGCGCATCCGGGGGTGAGGCAGGGGGACCCTGAGGTCGGCAACGACGCGGCCGGGGTCTTTTTCCATGACGATGATCCGGTCGGCCATGAAGACGGCTTCCTCGATGTTGTGTGTGACCATGAGGATGGCCCGTGTGGGGATTCGGCCGCCGGTCCAGAGTTCGAGCAGTTCTCCCCGGAGCGCTTCGGCACTGAGGACGTCCAGGGCGGAGAAGGGCTCGTCGAGGCACAGCAGTTCGGGCTCGATCGCCATGGCGCGCGCAAACCCGACCTTCTGCCGCATTCCGCCCGAGAGTTCCCGAGGGTAGGCGGTTTCGAACCCATCGAGGCCGACCCGGTCAAGAAGGTCGAGCGCCCGCGTTACGCTAAGTCTCCTGGGCACCCCGCGCGCCTTTAGCGCCACCTCGACATTCTCCTGAACCGTCAGCCAGGGGAAAAGCGCAAAGGTCTGGAAAACGATCGCCGCGTTGGGGTTTATTCCTTCGAGCGGGGCACCCCGGTAGAGCACCCTGCCGTCGGTCGCCTGCTGGAGCCCGGCTATGATGCGCAGAAGCGTACTTTTTCCGCACCCCGATGGCCCTACCAGAACCACGAACTCACCTTCTTCGATGGTGATGTTGATCTTCTGTACGGCTGTAAACCGCTTCTGGCCGGTCCCGTAGACCTGGCTTACGCCATTGAGTTTTAGCAAAGAAACTCCCGCCACCTCGAACTACTCCATACGAAACCTTTCCGCGGCGACTCGGTAGAGTCTTTTCCAGAAAAGGCGATTTATCATAACGACGGTAAGGATCATGACCAGGGTCGAGGCGAGCAGAAGCGGGTAGTCGCCCGCCGCGGTCGCCCGCGCGATAGTCGAGCCGATTCCGGTAGTATAGAACGTTTTGCCGGCGAAATCGACATACTCGGCCACGATGCTGGCGTTCCAGGCCCCGCCTCCCGCGGCGATCGCCCCCGTTATGATGTAGGGGAAGAGGGCGGGAAGGATGAGGGTGCGCCACCTGGCCCAGGTGCTGAGTTGGAGCAGGGTCGCCGTGAATTTCAGGTCCTGCGGGATGGCGCTTGCTCCGGCAATTATGTTGAACAGAAGATACCACTGGGTCCCGAGGAGCATAAGGAAAACGGCGATCAGGCTAAGGCCCCCCGGCATTTTGAGCATAAAGAGCAAAATGACCGGGAACAGGGCGGTTGCCGGAATGGATGCCGCGATCTGTACGATTGGCTGCAAAAGGGCGGCGAGCCTTGGGTTCGTTCCGATGGCGACCCCCAGGGGCAGAGTCCAGGCAAGTGCAATCAGGAGGGCCGCAGCCACCCGCAGAAAGGATGCCCCTACGCCCAGCCAGATTTCTCCCCACTGCGCGGGGGAAACCTCAATCAGCATCTGCGCCGCCTGATAGAGACCGTAGCAGATGGGAACGGCAAGCAGGCCGCAGACCAGCAGAAAGGCCCGGAGGCGGGGCTGCCCTTCGGCCTTGAAGCCCTCCCTGGTCGGAAACAGGCGCATGAAAAGGTTGTCCAGCTTCATGCCCGCGGGCTCGATAAGCGATTCGTGTATCCAGCCTATAAGCCTGGATGTGCGCCATGCCTCGTAGAACCATGAACTCCGGGGCATCTCGCTTTCCACCATCTCGAGCTTGAACCGCTCGGACCACGCCAGAAGAGGCCTCCAGATAAACTGGTCAAGCGCGACTATGACAAAGACAAGAACGGCTATCCCCCACGCGATCGCGTGCATGTCCCCCACACTTGCCGCTTCGTGCAGATAGGCCCCAAGACCGGGGAGCCGGAAGTCGCGGTCTCCGACCGTGAAGATCTCGGCCGCCATCAGGAAAAACCAACCGCCCGCCCAGCTCATTATGCTGTTCCACAAAAGCCCGATGGCGGCAAAAGGCAGGTGCACCGTCTTGAATCGGAGCCATCCGTTGAAGCGGTAGATTGAGCTTGCCTCCACCAGTTCATTTGGGATTGTCGTAAGCGACTGATACCAGGCGAAAGTAAGGTTCCATGCCTGGCTGGTGAAGATCAGGACGATGGCTGCGAGTTCCGCGGCGAAATTTGTCGGAAAAATCGAGCTTAGGCTGAGCACGACTACCGGTAGAAAAGAGAGTATGGGGATGCTTTGCAGGATATCGAGAAGCGGGAGCAGGATTTTTCGCGCATAACGGTGCCTTACCATCGAATAACCGTAGAAGATGGTAAAGATCATCGACAGAAAATAGGCGGCGCTCATCCTCCCTACCGAATAGCCCGCATACCAGGGCAGGACCGAGGGCGAGAGCGAAATATGGGGACCGGTAATTATGGCCGGGGCATGAAAGGCAAGGCGGGTAGCGTAATACAGAGCTCCGATCAACCCGGAAAGGACGATTATGTCACCCCAGTTAAAGGATGGCATGGAACTCGATTCGATTTTGAAGAAAAACTCCGGTTTTTTCATCTGCTCCACCCGACTCGGAATAAATTTTATCCGGCAGGCTCTTCTACCTCAATTGGGACTTGCCCGTAAATAAAAGCTTAAACATTTTATGACACGGATGAACACGGATAGACACGGATGGAGGGATCGGCAATAGAACACATTTAATTTAGCTATTCATCTCGTCTCGGACGCGATTGAACTATTTTAAGGACGGCGGCATCAGGATCGGCTTATTCTTTAACTTTGTCGGGGAATGCCGCAGGGGCTTCCTGCGGGCTTGGACT
>JAEZHY010000264.1 GCA_023416335.1 Pseudomonadota bacterium
CATGCGGAAGCCTTCTCCTTTTGTAAACTTTGAGCGGTTCACAAGAGGGAGGCTTTCGCATATTCCCGCAAATGTCAAACTCCGTGAGTCTCCCCGGCAGAGCCGGGGGGTTACCCATGCTCACTTATCTGCCAGAATCGATGCCGCATACCGCCTGATCGCATGATACCCGAACGGCTTCACGGACGCTCTGTCGCAAATCCTTTTCAGGAACCATCGTCTATGCGTAAACGGTTTACCGGCTGTTGGTCCGCCATGCAGATTCACGAATACATGGGGCGAATCCTTTACCCGCTCAGGCCGATTCTGATACCACCACCAGAGGCCGTTAAACAGGGCCTTGGTCATCGGCATCCACTCGTACTTCATCGATCCATCTCGGGTCTTCCTCGTTCCGAGCCACACCTGCCTCTTCTCGAAGTTTACATCATCGGCCCACGTCCACCGGAAAATCTCGCTGCGCCGAGCGCCGGTATCCAGATAGGCCAGTAGGAAGACCCTCTCCTCAGGGGACGTAACCTCCAGCATGGCGATTACGTCCTTTTCGGGGAGAATGTACTGTACCGGCTTGTCATAGGGGAGCCTATCGGTTTTGGAGACCGGATTTGTCGGCAGATCGTGCATCTTCATTCCCCAATGCCAGAGAGCCAAAAGGTTCTTCCGGTCCTTGTTGCTCGCGTGCTTGGATGGTCTTTTCCTCTGGTTCTTCTTCTTGCCTTGCAGCAGTTTCAATCAAACTACCATAAGACACTTCCGAGCGACCGCCGTATGCTCCTGGCATGCCCGGAAACCGCTCTAACTTGCCCCAGGATCGATTTTCTTACGATAGTAGTACGTTTTTCTCTCGACTCGGTGCATGAGAGACAAAAGACTATTTCTCGCGCTCTTAAGCGAGCCTTTAATTTCCACCGCGCAAGGCGACTGAGCGACATCCGATTTCAACACGAACATGAATACCGTCCAAGCCGCAGCACATGCCTACGCTCGGCTTGGACCAGAATGTGCAGCGTGCCTTGTCAGGCGTATGATCGAGATACGATTATGTCTGAAGCGAGAACAAGGGATTTTGGAAGTTACTTCAAGCGATGTTTTCCTCATCACCAAAGAGGGTATTGAATCCGAAAATCTTTATTCTCAGCCTCGTTATCCGCGTCAGAACACGTCGTTCATCCCCCCGGGGAAAAGCATACCTGGTCTGCGCTAAGGGCTCGGGAGAGGAAATCCCGGAAACCGGAATTTCCGTTAAGTCTTGCAGGCGCGGCACCAAATTTTCAGTTACGTCGTGATGCCAGATGCGCCCGTTTGCGCATCCATGCTGGTGAAAAATTGCGGCGGGAGCGATAGCATGAAGAGCGCCCTCGCTATGAACAGGTACACAGATGATCAGCATGGTTTGAGAAAGGCAAAAATCAACAACGAGGAGAGGTATTTTGAGCATGTCGCATTTCTGACGTCACACCGCTAATCCTGATGCAAGTTACAAGTTTTGGCGGATTTTCTCCTTTTTAGCTTTAAAGAATCATTATAGCGCCTCGCAAATCATCATGATATATTCTGCCGAAAAGTCACTCAACCAAATAGGTCAATAAAACAGTGAAAGAATATAGACGAAACCACTACGTCCCGGAATGGTATCAGTATCGCTTCTTCGATGCAGGTACTAGGGGAAAACGGTTTTGTTACTTAAATCTCAATCCTGCAACTGTCATTTCCAGAGACCATAAATACGTGGAAAGGGAACTCCAGTTCCGGGGGCCACCAAAATGCTTCTGTGAAGATGACCTTTACACGACAAGGTTAGGTCAGTGGGAATCTACAGAAATAGAGCAGAAATTCTTTGGTAACATCGACTATTCAGGCCGAAAAGCAGTTCAATATTTTTCAGAATTTCAACATCCGAGCGCGAACCCAGATGCACTGCACTGGATGCTCCTCTACATGAGCACACAGAAGCTACGCACGCCCAAGGGATTGGGATACCTTAGCCAAGTTACACAATCGCCAGAAAAAAATAGCATATTAATTCAACTCCAGCGGCTTCAGCAAATGCACTGCGCGATTTGGATGGAGTGCATTTGGAGTATTGCGGATGCGTCCGAATCGGATACGAAGTTTATAATCTCCGATCATCCAGTTACCGTTTACAACAAAGCTTGTTTTCCCCTTTCAAAGGCATGTCGCGGATTCAACGACCCTGAAATATGGCTCACAGGAACGCATACCCTGTTCCCACTCAGCTTGGATAAGATACTGATTTTGACAAATTTGTCATGGGTCCGCGATCCATGGGATAATCCAATCAGGCAACGCCCCAATTCAATTCTTTTCCGGGATGCTGTTTTTAATTTCATGCAGGTGCAAACCGGGAGAAAGCTGTCATCAATAGAAGTCAGTGAAATCAACTATATAATAAAAAAGCGTGCATTCAAGTTCGTTGCAGCTTCTAACGAAGAATGGCTTTATCCTGAGGAGAAGATAACCACAAACTATTGGGACAAACTTGGTAATGGTTACCTGCTTATGCCTGATCCTCGATCAGTCAACTTTTCATCAGAAATCATTTTCGGATACGGCCAAGGGAGGGCTGTATCATTTGATTCATATGGGCATAAGCCTTGGCAGCGGAAATATGATGATAAAGAAAGGCACGATAGAGAATGGATATCTTTCCATGCCTTTCGAGGGGAGTTCGCGAGAATTTTTGGTCCTAAGCGTCGAGGCTTGAGCTTTCAAGGGATGAGCTTGACACCACCCGAGGACTCGCCAGAGTATCATTCCTATCATCTTAAATGTGAACAAAAGTATAAAACGGCACTGAACAAGATGAAAAGATAGACGCATCAAGTAATTATGACCTGTGAATTCATACGTTCTTCAGCTTGCGACTATACACAGAACTTGCCAGGATAGAAGGTCCGCCGGTTACTGCCCGACGATCAAAGAATGATTCGGAAAGGGCATTAATTTTCGCATCTCTATAGTCAAGGCGGAGGAGAGTTATATTGAAAATGTGGACTGAATGAAGTAGTTTGAAGTGCTATTTCACTACTTACCCGACGCAGTAGGCAAGCTCTCCGAGGGGAGGTGTAAATGCCTTCATTCTTCAACACAAGAATATGGAAACAGACCCTGTCCACTAGAAACGATGACCTCTACCCGCGGCAACGGGACCGGCTGCGCGTAGCTTTTGAAAGCTCAAGAAGTCGGGCAAAACCTTTAGCGGAAGCTATTGCGAGAGATTTACCCGATATGACCGTTCATGACGTTAACCATTTAGATGCACTTTGGGAGTACGCTGACTTAATTGCTGGTCCGAAAACCATTCTGAATCCTTGTGAAGGATTTGTGCTTGGCTGTGCGTTCTTGATACATGATTTGGGAATGGGGTTGTCCGCTTATCCGGAAGGTCTAACGGGTTTAAAAAAGCTCACCATTTGGCGGGATGTCATCGCCGATTTGCTCCAAAGAGTAGGTATCACTGAAATCAATGATGACGCAATTGAAAGTGCACCGGCCGACCTGCAGCGATTGGCGGTTGCTGAGGTGCTTCGCCGATTACATGCTCAACGTGCAGACAGTTTGGCCGTAATTAATTTTGCAAGCCCTTCAAATAAAAATAATTTCTATTTGATCGAAGACTCTGAACTTCGTGATGCGTTCGGGCCAATTATAGGTCGAATCGCATCTTCGCACTGGTGGGGTGTTGATCAATTAGGCTCTCAGTTCCACACCATAATGGGAGCCCAAGTGGGATTCCCACAAAATTGGACCGTTGACCCCCTTAGGCTTGCCTGTATTCTGCGCTGTGCTGATTACGCCCATATTGATGAGCGTAGAGCTCCCGGTTTCGTATTCGCTCTTCGCAAACCCAGAAGAAGTTCTGAAGATTATTGGAAGTTCCAGTCAAAACTCTATCGACCTAGGCTTGAAAGTGACAGGCTGGTTTATACAGCTAAAAGTCCCTTTAGCATTGAAGAAGCAAATGCTTGGTGGCTTTGTTTTGACACCTTGGCGGCCATCGACTCTGAGTTAAAGAAGGTAGATTCATTACTCGCCGACACCCATCGCATCCGCTTTGCTGCTCGGGGGGTTAAACAGGCCAATGATGCTTCGAGACTGGCTACTCTCATACAAACTGAGGGTTGGAAACCGGTTGATACTCGAATTCGAGTGTCTGCGGTTGCCGATTTAGTTGGGAAGCTTGGAGGAGAGGATCTATATGGGGATTCTGCAATACCACCTCTCCGTGAACTGATTCAAAATGCGGCAGACGCTGTACGAGCGCGCCGTCTTTTAGATCACCTAAACGCTGACTGGGGTGAAATCCGAGTCACTACAGGCAAAGATGATTCAGGCTCCTGGCTTCAGGTTGAGGACACAGGAGTCGGAATGTCAGAGACTGTTTTAACCGGTCCTCTTCTGGATTTTGGAACTCCATTTTGGGATTCGCCCCTGATGCATGATCAGTTTCCAGGTTTGGCCGCCAAAGGTTTCAAAGCTACTGGCACTTATGGTATTGGTTTCTTTTCCGTATTTATGTGGGGAGAACGCGTTAGAATTATTTCACAAAGATATGACAAAGGTCGAGATGATACACTGGTCCTTTCATTCGAGAAGGGTCTTAAAGATCGACCATTACTTAGGCATCCTCACCCAAATGAACATATACCAGGTGGTGGTACTAGCGTAAAAGTGTGGTTTTCTGATGACGATACTCTAAATAGGCTTTATCAGAAATACACCGATGGTCATAAGATCAAGCTGGCCCAGGTTTGCGCACTTGTCGCCCCATGTCTTGATGTATCTTTAAAAGTCGGGAGTGAAGGTAATCTTGAAACCGTCATTGCTGCGAATGATTGGTTGAGTATCAGTGATGAAGCTCTTTTAGAGCGAATTAGTCCGTTTGATCTAATTGATGACTACAGAAGTAGTGTGAAACTGGCACCAACTCTACAGTTGTTGAAGACAGAAAGGGGCGTTATTTTAGGTAGAGCTGCTATTTGGAAAGGACCTCTGAATATGTTTTTTGCCAGGGGGGTGGTGACTTCAGGCGGGCTGCTAGCTGGCATACTAAGAGGAGTGTTGGGTGTAATTAGCGGCCATTCCCGAAGGGCTTCCCGTGACTTAGCTTTACCATCTCTTTCGAATTCTATGCTAAGTGAATGGGCGTCTAGAGAGTGTAATGCAAGGCTGCAAGAAGGACATTCTAAAGGCGTATTGTATCGTTGCGCTCAAGTTATAAATGCACTTGGTGTCGAGCCAGCGGGTCTCCCAATAGCGAAAACCGATTCTGGATGGGTGACCTCAAAAGAAATAGAATGCATAGCGAAATCTATTGATATGGCTCTGATCGTCCAAGATATTGCAGTAGATCAGCTTGGAGGGGTAGTGACAAGTGTTAATCTCAATAAGGGAGTTTTTGCAGTTGACCTACTCACGATGACGATAATCGATTTCGATCCGCCTATGAAGCTGCCTTTATGGCCACCAATAAATGACGAGCAGGACTGGACAGGACATGGCAAAGGTTTTTCTAGAACATTGTTGGGTGCCGTGGTCCGTTCGCTTGCTCGAGGATGGGAATGCTCCGTGTCGGAGGTCCTAAAAGTTAGCGATTTGTGGCCAGACCAGATGTGCATTGGTATCTTGGCTGAAGAACCATGCATTTTTGATGCAGTACGTGTGATCCGAAGACCACCACAGATATTGACAGCCATTCGTAGTGAATAATATTAGCCATACGTGGACCTATGGAATCAAGTTTAGGACCTGTTCGGAAACGGTTTTTTCTCAGGAAAGCCTTGAAGGGTTACTGGGTACACACGCATCCGATGATCTCTAAATGCCGAGGGAACATAATATGTTCATAGTCTGTACGCATAACTTCATACAGCTTGCCAACCTCGTGAGTTTTCGGGGCGACCAATTTGTCCAAGCATGATTTGAACAAGTTAAGCCTCAGCCGAATTGATCCCCCGGTCATTATTTTTTACGAAATAGTTAATGTGCAGGCGGGTAACTGGGAGGCCGGACCAGAAAAAATTTAAAGCTGATCGGCGAGTGCTTCGCGGATTTTCGACCCGATCATCCGCTTAAGTTTGGATGCAGGCCGGGAATTTTTATGGCTTTCAGGCGCTTTCAAGCGGGACCAGATGCGCCGATCGCGCCACTGACATCAGCGCAAGTTTGCGAACAGGTTCAATCCATGATCCGCCTGAGGACAGGGATTCTGAAGTATCCTGATGGCGTGATCTCCTGATACGTGATCTCGCAGGGGATAGGGTCGGCCAACTGCACACAGCGATTTTTGGGGCCGGATCGTGCAGGTCTCCTTGCAATACGCTCCATAACGGATCGCGAAACCCCAAGTTCGACCGCTCCGGCACAGACCAGCTTATCTTCATCATCTAAACGCGCCAAAAGGCGGAAGGGCTCTCATCGGGGTCTTTCAGCTGCTTATACCCGACTATGAAACAAACGGCGGAATGCGTCGGCTTTATCTTCAGCCAATCCCACGATCTTTTCCCAGGCATATAGCGGCTGGCCCTGCGCTTTGCCATAATGCCTTCCAGCCCGTTCCTCACAACAGCGGCGTAATAGTAGGTTCCAAGCTTTTCGATATGCCTCGATAGAACTACTCCCCGGCAATCGCTGACTATTTCAGCCAGTTGCTCTTTTCTCTCGATCAGCGGGGCCGATAGCAAAGAGCGGCCATCGATTTCGAGAAGATCGAAGGCCATGAAACTGAGTTTTGGGGCAGGATGAAGCAACCGAATCAGCCTTGAAAAGGCTTCTTGTCAGTAACTTGCCATGCGGCTCAGCCCTACCCCCTTTCTTAACAGAGGGAAATCTCGTTAAACCATGTCAGCACAAGCTTTACATAGTGGCGCATCGGGAGACTAGAAACTGAAAGTACCCAACCTAGCGAACTGCTTTTTAGAATTAACTACTTAAATTCAACGCAACACCCCCCACTTCTTTGATATACCCCCAACCGCATCTTCATGGTTGGGGTTTCTTTTTCACGATTCGCAGTAAATCGATCCGAATACGCCTACCACGAGCCCCATGAAAGCGATCCTGAAGCCGACTGCTGCCACATCTGCTCTGCTCGTTCCGCCTGAAAGAGAAGCAACATGAATTGGGTTGCTTGTATCAGCGGCTTCGACTTAATATAGTCTTGCTCAGACACGTCTACTTCTCGAACTCCTCTGTCGCCAAGGTTTGTGATAAATATTTTCGGATCAGCCCCTCCGACGAAGGCGTCGTGAGGGTTGTTTTCGAAGCATATAGGCTCCCTTACCGCATATAATGCGGACAGCGCTCGCGCAGTTGCTCAGGAGCTTACGGAGAGAATCGCCGTTTTTTTGGTCGCAGGCGGAAACGGCTGAACATATATCGAGGGATGCTTGAAACGAAAGTCGAGACGTTCGGAATCCCCCTGCTGCCAGAAGAGGAAGGTTAATGAGAAAACTGGATCAGCGTCTCCCCTTGCCACGAGAGCGATCTTTTCGACCGGAACCCCCGGATCAGTCTCGGCTTTCTGGCCGGGGATGGTTTTGGCGGATTTTCTTCCGAGTGCGTGCATGGCGCTGTCGGCAAAGGGAACTCGTAAACCTGAGAGAGCGGGTGAAGAACCGGCTCATCGAATGATTGCACCTGCCGATTCTATCCTTTCTTTCCGGCGAATATCAGGCCAGCAAACCCGAACTGTAGTGCCTTCCCCCGGAACCGATTCGATTGTGAAGCTTCCGCCGGTTATTTCGGCCCTTTCCCGCATACCGGTCAAGCCAAGGCTTCTCGCCATGCTGCTCTGAAGAATTTGGGCCACATCCATCCCCACGCCATCATCGGAAACAATCAGTTCGATTCCGGTCCCATTTTTCGAAAGCGTCAGATCAGCCCACTCCGCCCTGCTATGCTTGCATACGTTATTCAACGCCTCCTGAGCAATTCGGAAGATTGGCACGTGCAGGTCTCTTGGGACTTCGTTTTCTTCGACATCGAACTCGGCCTCTATGTGCCGTTCGGGGTACAGCTTTAACAGTTGCTCTCGATACCAGCGCAGAGCGGCAATTACGCCAAAGTCTTCAAGTGCTTTGGGCCTGAGCCCCATGTATATGGTCCGTGTTTCCTCTATCGACCGCTGAAGTATGGGGACAAACTCCTGAGCCATCTGGAGGGCATCTTGGCTCTGGAAGTTCTGCAATGTGGCAATGATATGTTCCAGCCGGAACTTCATAGCTGCAAGAGTCTGACCGATACTGTCGTGCAGCTCAGAAGCGACTCGTTTACGCTCTTCTTCCTGAGCTGCCATCAGCCTCGATGGTATCTGCCGAAGCTCTTTGTTTGCTTTTTCCAATTCGGCCGTTCGCTTACGAACCCGCAAGTCGAGTTCATTATGGGATTTGAGAAGTTCCTCCTCCGTTTCCTTGCGCTTGGTTACATCCAATACGAGAGACAAGATAGATCGTAGCTTACCCGATTCATCTATGAGGGATGAATTGTACCATTCACAACTGATGATGGAGCCGTCTTTCCGGTAGTTGCGGTTCAGGGAGAATCGATTGGGATTTCTCCCGCTCATCAGGTCGGCACTGACCTCCGCCACATGCGCTTCATCCTCGACATATACCCAGCGGAAGTCTTCTTGGCGCTTACCCAATACCTCATCTGCGTTCCATCCGAAAATGCGCTCTGCCGCCCCCGCCCAGCGAATGAGCCGCATATCCGGTCCCCACTCGATCACAGCAAGCGGGGAATTTTCAATATGGTAATTTAATCGCTGTGTTAACTCCCTGATTTTTTCATTTGCTTTCTTTCCTTCTGTTACATCGACCAAAGAGGCAACCCAGCCGATAACCTCTCCGCGCTCATTTCGTTCAGGCACATAGATGACCTGCAACCTGTATGGTTTGGAATCCCTGTATGTAATTTCGGCTTCAAATTCCACCCTTTGTCCTTGAAGGACAGCTTCAACGTAAGGCCGGATGGTTCGCCATCCATTCTCTCCGATTACTTCGACAATCGGTCGCCCGGCGATCTGCTCCGAGGATAAAGCAAGCATATCTGCATAGGCACGGCTCGCGAAACGGAATGTCAGGTCACGGCTGTATCGAGTGAACATATGAGGTGTTTGATTAAGAACCGCTTCGAGTTCGGCGGTTTTCGCTTTTAGGTTCTCCTCGACCCGCTTGCGCTCGGTGATGTCACGGGAAACTGATAAAAGTTTTTCGGGGTTGCCATGAAAGTCGAGAATCGGGGTAATAACGACATCCCACCACTTAGAATTGCCTTTGGCGGTCGGGCAGAACGCCCGGAATTGACCTTTGCCTCCGGCACAGGCGACTTGGATGGCGGAAGCCACTTTAGGGCGGTCGGGTTCCTGCCATAAATCAATCCAACTGGTATTGAGGTAGGCTGAAATGTCGTCAACTTCGAGAAGCTGCTGCCCTCCCGTACTCATCGAAAGGAGGTTGCCTTCTAAATCAAGAACCTTAATACAGTCTAAGCTGCTCTCGATAACTCGACGGCTGAACTCTTCGCTCTCGCGCAGTGCCTCTTCGACCTTTTTTCGTTCGGTGATCTCGACGCCCATGATGCCGATCCCGCGTTTTCCATCGGGCAGGGGTACGGGGAAATAGGAAGCCAGCCAGTAGGCGATTTCTCCTGGTCTTGATTCCACAGGGCTTTTAACCTCGACATTCAGCTCCGGTAAGCCTGTTTCAATTACCCGCCTCATCATCGGGCCATGATCTCTCATGAACTCCGGTGCCAGATCAGAGATCGCCTTGCCCACTATCGTCTCGGTATCGAGGCCGAAATAGGTGGGGGTGGTCCTATCCGTTTTTATGTATCTAAATTGATCGTCTTCAATATTCAGAATTCCCGGCGAGGCATCGAAAAAGGCATCCAAAGTAGCCTGACTAATGCGCAATGCCTCTTCGGCCCGCTTGCGTTCTTTGGAGTATTTGGCCTTTTCCTCTGCTTCAAGAGCGCGTGTTTGAGCGCGGTGCATGGCTGAGGCGAGGAATGAAACGAGGATGCCACATATCGAAAAGATGCTAACAACAAACCAATCGATGGGACGCGAAACCGGATTCCAGAAGGCAATGTTGTAAAACGCGCAAAGCGCCGTGGTGAGTAACCCCGGATAAAATCCACCGTACATGGATGCGATGATTACGGCTGGGTACAATGTTAAAAAAGGTGCGCGTGCTCCCGGCTCGCCGAACAGGGCATAACGTAAAAGCACAGCGAGAATGAAGCTGAAAACAGCAATAGAGTAACGTAGCCACAAGGGACGATGTTTCCCGAACGGTATCACGCACCACCTCCACAATGGGGCATAAAATACCGTATTTTAGGTGATAAAGGCAACTACATGGAAGGGCGAGAGGTACTGACCTTACCAAATGAGGCTTAGGCCGACAAGCTTGCGACAGGGTGGAGTGTCGATTGCATCCACACACCCGGTAATTGGTCAAGTCCCCGTTTCGGGCAGTTCAGCTACGTCAACCCAAAACTCACTGACCGCCTTTACGGCCTTTTTCAGCTCATCAAACACGTTCGGCTTTACTACGACCGCGTTTGCACCAAGTTCATACCCCTCCGTGATCTTCTGCTTGTCAGTGGAAGTGGTGAAGATGATGATCGGTATCAGCCTGAACTCGTCATCCCCACGTATCTCTTTGAGAGCCTCATAGCCGCCCATGCGGGGCATGTTCACATCGAGCAGGACGATATCAGGCGGGGGCGAAGTCTTTCGGCGTGTTTCCCCCGGTGATAGAGATACTCCAATAACTCAGTGCCATCTTCTACAAAGTTTATCTTACACTTGATGCACAACTCCGCGAACGCCTGAGCCACGAAGGTCATCCTCATCATCATCTGCCATAAGAATAACTGCGGGTCTCTTAAAGCCGCGCATAGTCTCATCTCCTCACCGTGAAGTTAATCCTCGCAGGAGCGGCAGGGCACTGGAAACACAGGGGAAATTTGCTCGTGGACGGTTCGTTTGTGGATGCATAGAGGCGGCGTGGGGACTTACTTTTCACGCTGCTTACTTTCCTTGCATAAAGTGCTTCACTGGCAGACTCACTATGAATGTGGACCCCTTTCCCGGTTCACTTTTGGCGGTTATGCTCCCGCCATGGCGTTCGACCACCTTACGGCATATGGCAAGACCCATTCCAGTTCCCTCGTATTTACTACTCCGGCCATGAAGGCGCTGGAATGGAAGGAAGATTTTCTCGGCGTACTCAGGATCGAAGCCGATCCCGTTGTCCTCTACGGCAATCCGGCAAAAATCATTTTCAGTTGATTTAGAGTACACCTTAACAACCGGCGGAACATCCTCTTTATGGAATTTAAGCGCGTTGGCGATCAGGTTTTGAAAAAGCTGTCGAATCTGCGCGGTATCGGCTTGGATCACCGGCAGTTCGGAAATTTCGACTATCCCATTTGCTCTCTGGATTACTATGTGCAGATCGCTCACAACATCCTTGACGGCGTCGGTGAGGTTGCACTCCGTAAAGGGTGCGGCTTTCGAGGTTACGCGGGAATACCCTAACAGTGCTTGCAATAATTCTTGCATCCCGTCCAGCTGCATCTTGGACTCGCTTCAGGTACTCTGTCCCGGTTTTGTCAAGCCCTTGAGCATACTTGTCGATCACCATGTTCGAAAAGGTCTGAATCTTTCTCAGCGGCTCGGCAAGATCATGGGAAGCGATGAACGCGAAATGTTGCAGTTCATCTAGGGAGCGTCGAAGCTCATCCTCGATTCGCTTGCGCTCGGTTATATCAATGTTCGCGCCGGAAAGACGTGCAGGATTTCCGTTTGCATCCTTGAATAGCTGGAAACGCCCGGTAATCCAATGCACAGTGCCGTCGGGCCAGACAACTCGCCATTCACATTCGACCGGCTCGCCAGTAGCGAATGCCTCGTTAACCTTGTCGATTGCGGCTGCACGGTCCTCGGGGTGAACCAATTGTTCCCAAGCAGACTCGGTTCGAGCAAACTCACCCCGACCAAGACCATACATATCCTCCAACTCCGGAGTCCATACGTTCACGCCCGTTTGAACATCCCATTCAAATGCCCCGATTTTCGCCGCCTGATGCGCCAATCTGAGTCGCGCCTCACCATCGCGAAGCTTCTCCTCCATCCTTTTGCGTTCCGTCATGTCGCGGGTGATTTTAGTGAACCCTACCAGATTTCCATCTTCACCATGCACTGCGGTAATGACTACATCGGCCCAAAAGCGAGAGCGGTCTTTACGAACCCGCCACCCCTCGTTTTCCACCCGCCCCTCGGCTGCCGCTTTCTGAAGGAGCTGAAGTGGTATCCCGCGTTCCTGATCTTCGCGAGTATAGAAACATTCCATGTTGCGGCCTATGATCTCATCGGCCCGATAACCCTTAATCCGCTCAGCCCCGACATTCCAATTGATAACCGTCCCCTTCGTGTCGACGATGAAAATGGCGTAGTCGCGAATCTCTTGTGTAAAGGAACGGAACTGAATGTGGTTCTTCCAAAGATCAGGAGCACATTCCTTCTGCTCTCTTAATCCGCTCGATTGCGCAGTACTGCTCTTTTCCGCCATCACGGCATCCTGATTTTTTTCGATATCATCGGCGTTAGGCCGAGCTGAAGGCCCCATTCCAGAGAATGAGACATCAAGTTTAGATTAGAGCATTCCCCCAAGGAGTCAACCTGTTGCAAGCAGGAGTTATTCTTTCGATGAGTTTTGTCGTAGATGCGTTCAGAACCTACTGCGAAGCGGGTTGATCCTCAATGCAGCTCTCCGGGGGCGGTATTGAAGGCAAAGCAGAAATATCTTCCCAATATACGTGAAAGCACTTGAGCACCTCGACCAGCCGGTCGAACGTCATGGGTTTAACGAGATAGCAGTTCGCGCCGTGAAGATAGCACTCATTTACATCGCACTCTTCTTTTGAGGTGGTCAGGATAATCACGGGTATTGCCTTGAGCCGGGGGTCTGATTTGATCTCGATGAGTACTTGACGTCCATCCTTCCGGGGCATGTTCAGATCAAGGAGGATGAGGTCAGGCCGGGGATACCTCACGGCTTTATAGTCTCCTCGGCAGTACAGGTACTGCATCAACTCCATGCCATCCGAAACGCACTGCAAGTCGACTGGTTGACCTCTTAGGGCATCCCGCACGAACATCCGGTCGTCCTCATCGTCGTCGGCCATTAAGATGATGAGCTTCTTTTCTTGGCGGTCCATTTGGCTTCGCTCCCACTGAGAAGTTAATCATTTTGCCGGATTTGCCGCGCCGAAGGGAGTACCCCTTTTCCGACCTATGCCGTTGCGGATTCGACCGGGAACACCCGCCATTTCGGCCAGATTCCTGAACACGCGATTGGCAGGACCGATCTTCCTCTTCCGGGCAAGGGTCCGAAGCAAGCAAATTAGATGCTGCGCAACCCCATTCGGCAATGAGCCTATGCTCTGGTCGGATATCATTGTCGTGGAAGGCCATTGACTGAGATGAAAGTTAAGGAGGGGATTGGCAGCGTAGGCCCGCTTCTTGATCGGGAGGTGATTCAGGCTTTCAGCCGCTTACGCTGTCAGCGTTTGCATTCTGGCAGCACTCCGGAAATCACCCGTCTTGCCGACCGCCGCCCTCTCCTAGCATGCCCGGAACAGCTCTTATTTGCCCTGGAGCTCGGATCTTTCATGTAGTCCGTTTTGTAGCTTCCTGCCTGAATCTGACCGAATAGGAAGCCTCTTTTCGCTCGAATCCTGAAATGCCAAGGCGGCCGACTGCATGCGCCAACTCAGCGAGCGAAATTCTCGTTCATTATTTGCTGCCTAGTTGCGAGGTAGTTGCGACTTTGGACGGCTCGGTGGAATGGGCTTAGACCGTAGTCTAAGGCATTGCAACGATCGAGAGGTTTTCATGAGTAAATCCGACCGCCGTGCATTTGCGCTGTTTCGGTCTGTAGATGCTGAAGTTTTGGGGCAGGATGAAGCATTTCTATGCAGCATCCGGGAACTGAGTGCTGTGATGCTGCTGGGTCCGTTAAGCAGGATGTGAGCGTATGAGAGCAGTCCCATAAGCGAATCTCCCACCTGAATTCTTCAAGGCTGAAGCGGTTTTGAGGGGGGACTTTAGGGGGGACTTTGTCTGGAAAATAGTCCAAAATGCCTATTTTTCGAGAATCTCTGGAAGGGCTAAATCCTTTAAGGAAGCCATTTTGCGCCCTACCGGCGGAAGGGATGACTCCCCTTTCACGCCGGCGACGCCGGTTCAAATCCGGCTGGGGACGCTGAAGAAAAATAGGCCGACTCGAAAAGAGTCGGCCTATTTTCGTTTGAGGGGAGCTCATACTTACCTTCCGATTCAAGACGAGAAACCGCGCTGGACGCTCCGGCCAACACCGGTCGATTTTTGTCGCGGTGTTTTAATTGAAAGAGGCCGGCCCAGGTGAGCCGACCTCTTTTGATTTTATGTGCCTTTTGGGAATGCCGGGTGATGAGGAGATTAACCTTCCGTTAACTGCAGTTGCTTTTCGGGAGACGGTAACCGACCTTCCGGCGGGGTTTTGGCGTCTTCTTTCGTGTTCCCTCCCACGAGATTCAGCAGGCCGGAAACATATTCTTTCATCTGTTCGGCCTGGGAACTCATTTCTTCGGATGCCGAGGCCGATTCCTCCGCGTTTGCGCAGTTCTGCTGGACTACTCTGTCCATATCCGATACGGCCCTGCTCACCTGCTCGATCCCCAGGGCCTGTTCCTGGGAAGCCGCGGCAATTTCGCCGACCAGTTCTCCCGATTTGGACACGGTGATCGCAACTTTGTCGAATGCCCGGCCGGTCTGCGCCACAAGAGACGATCCTTCCCTGATCTTCGTCACAGTCCCCTCAATGAGGTTTGCCGTGTTGTGTGCAGCCTCCGCAGCCCTCATGGCAAGGTTTCTGACCTCATCGGCAACGACGGCAAAACCCGCTCCGGCCTCTCCGGCCCTTGCGGCTTCAACTGCTGCGTTGAGAGCCAGGAGATTCGTCTGGAAAGCGATCTCATCGATCGTTTTGATGATCTTGGAGGTATCCTCGCTGGCCTTGGTGATTTCACCCATCGAAGCAGTAAGCCGGGTCATGGAAGCGGTTGCATCCGATACGACCTGCTCGGCTTCAGTCATGAGTCTGGTGGCCTGCTTCGCATTATCGGCGTTCTGCCTGGTCATCGCCGACATCTCTTCGAGGGACGCCGACGTCTCCTCGATGGATGCAGCCTGCTCGGTCGCGCCTTCGGCAAGTTGTCGGCCGGCATCCGCCAGCTGGGCAGAAGCATTGGCGACCCGTACCGAGCTTTCGTCCATCCTGTTGGAAAGATTTTTGAGAGCACCGGTTACTTTCGTTGCAATCAGAAGAGTCAATGGAATGATGACGATCAGGCATACCAGGAAAACAAAGATGCTCTTGCTGAAGGTCGCCCTGCCGGTCTCCTTCATTTCAGTCATCGATTGTTCCGCCTCAGACATGCTGGTCCCGGCGGCACCATCGAGCATTGCGCCCACCTCAGCGGCATTTCGCGTCAGGTCGTTTTCGAATTTCCGGAATGTCTCCCGTATCTTTGCGGTTTCCGAAGCGCCGTTCTTTATCAGAGGGATAAGACTGTCGCTGATTGTGCTCCGAAGCGCCTTCGTGTCGTTCTGCACATTTTCGGCCATCGCCTTTTCGTTCTCTGCCTGAGCGTACTCGGACAGCTTCGGCACGTTCTTCTCCAGGTATCCGGAGCCCCGGTTTATGACGTTCATCCTCTTTTCCGGGATGCTGCCCGACTCTTTCTCCACCATGGATTCCAGTGCGGCAATGACCAGGTTGTTTGCTGCCTTGCGTATGTATGAGAGGGATTCTAGTCCCGCCTTGAGCTTGCCCACTTCCTCCTCATCGGCGGCCGTGGTGATCTTGCGCTGAAGTGCGGCCTCAAAGGTATTGAGCGCCCCCTCCACCCTGGCGCTGGAGTCCACCAGGGATTCATGAATCTTCCGGAATTCCTGCTTTATGGCCTCCGATCTCTTCGAACTCGTCCCAATTAATTCGACGAGGTCCTTCGTTATGCTCCGGTTCAAATCCTCGACTCTTTTGGAAAGATCCGCAGTAGAAACTCCTTCGTTTCCATCGAGGTCTCGACTGAATTCAGCCACATGCTTCATCAAAGCAGATGAAGCCTCCTGCATTGCAGCCGTGTTCTCATCGGAAACCGTGCCCTTTTCCCGGTCTATGATCGCCTGCATGGCCGTCTGGCCCAGCTTGAGGTGGGCGGCTTTCATATCGAGCGCTGTGGACATCTGACGAATACGGCGCGAGCCGCCGTCCATTGCGACATTCCCGGCCCGGTAGCTCAGAAAAGTACTCCCGGCGAGCATTGCCAGTCCGACGAGCCCTCCCAGTCCGATACAAACCATTCTAGTTTTGAGTGACCATTTCACAGCACCGCGCCTCCTCAGCTATATTTTTCATTCAAGAAAGGAGATCACCAGGCAAAGCCCTATGGCTCCCTCGCACCGGTAATTCTCTTTGTAGCAGCCGCAGGCCGGGTAAACAGGCGCACTTCCTCGGAAAGGCATGACATAAGTCACCTTGTCGGTTTAGGACCTTCCCGGCCTTATGATTCACTGGTATTTTCGATCCATTTTCCGCCCATTCCGCGGTAGAAATTACCTCCTGTCTCGCGTTTGACCGGTTCCGTCCTGTCGAAACCGGGATGGGCGTATGAAGCTGAGGGATTGGCGGGCGCTATATACATCGGAAAATTCTCAACAGGGCTTTATTACTATCTCGCACCTGGTTGAGTTTTTTTCCCGTGTTGCTCTCCCCTTCATGGCAAGAGAAAGGGTGATGGGATCGGCAGCCTCACGATCGCATCCAAAAAGCCGAGACGGATTCCTTTGAAATTGACGGACGGAGCATATTCGTTTAGAAAAAGCCACCACCTTTGACGATAGTGAAGACAACAGTGCCGGCTGGAAAGCGACGGTCTTGCTTACGCGATTCTCGCGATTCATTGACGAGGATGGAATGGGCTGTCACGCCAACCCGCCAACCGGGCGTTCTATCGCCCACCCTTGGGAAGCCATGAATATTTTTCAGCGCAGCATTCATTCGAACGTAAAAAAGATCGACGACGAACATTTGCAGGTTACCAGTTCCCTGCTGGACCTGGAGCATTCATTCCATTTGGAACTCACGGTCCGGACCTCGACGCGCGTGATCGAGTCCGCAAAAGTCTCGATGAGCAAGGCGCCCCTCAAACGCTGCTTTTCCGCCCTCGAAGGCTTTTCCCAACTGGAAGGTCTGGTTATCGACCGAGGAATTATCAAGGATATTCATACGAGGCTCGGCGGCCCCAATGGCTGTGCTCATATGATGGAACTCCTGAACGACGCCGTCCGGCTCACTTCCATGCTCCTCATCTCGGAGTCCGTGGGCTACAAGCCCGAACTGAAGGAAACCATGACGGAAGAAGAACTCATCGCCATGGGCAAAGAGATCATGCGCAACACCTGCATCGTGTTTTCCGACAAATAGGAGTTCCGGCCGGGCTTCCCTCGTCCGGCACCTGGGGCCGCAAACCTCACCTGCCCAAACTTATCCAATGACATCAATTAAATCGGCTACTTAACGCCTATATCCCATCCTTTCTTATTGCAAACAAGTGCAGGAGGCTCTACTCTCCATGTGGAGGCGGCGGCAATGAACAAATTCACCGCAGCAATTGAAAAGTGCACCGAAACGGGCTTATATGTCGGATACGTTCCGGGCTTTCCGGGCGCCCATAGCCAGGGCGCGACCCTGGATGAACTCCAGAAAAACCTGCAGGAAGTTATAATGATGCTTCTGGAAGATGGAGAGCCGACCTTGGGAAGGTGAGTTTGTCGGGACCTGCTGAGAATCCCCGGTAGTCAGAAATTTTTGGAAAGGCATATCATCCATAAACACATCCACGTAGCATGCGCCATCATAGAGCGAGAGGGACTCGTACTGGCTGCCCAGCGAAACGGTTCGAAGAGTCTGCCGTACAAGTGGGAGTTTCCCGGCGGCAAAATTGAAACCGGAGAGTCTCCAGAGGAATGCCTCAACCGCGAATTGCGGGAAGAAATGGAAATTGCCGTAGATATAACAACGGCTTTGCCCGTACATACACATCATTATCCGGTTTTTTCCGTAACTCTCCATCCGTTTGTTTGCAGCATCAAATCCGGCACAATTGCCATGAACGAGCACATCGCCGTCACCTGGGTCCCGCCGGAGGGACTTTATGACCTTGATTGGGCGGAAGCCGATTTTCCTGTGCTCAATGCCTATATTGCCGCGCTGAAGATTCGTCGGTGCGGAAACAACTGAATTCGAAACCGGGAAAGGTCTTTTTGAAGATTCCCTGTATGCAGGAGGAGTCAGAAGACAAACTGAATGTTGTTGTGGCTGAGTAAATCCACCGTTATTAAAATTTAGCATGCCAAATTTTAATAAGAGGAAAACCGAGTTCCCAGGCATATTCGACGAAACTCCCAATCCCGTCATCCCGGCAGTGCCTTCGAGCCGGGATCCAGGGTTTTCAAGGTCCTGAATTCACGAATAAATCCGCCACAGAAGCCAGGTTTCCGGTTTCCACCGGAATGACGATGCCGGGCTGTGCAAGTCATTCGAGGCTGCCGCGACGATTTGGTCAACAGCCCCCGGAGCATGCGAACCAGCGGACGTGTTTACTTTAAGAAATAGCATTGCCGGTCATCCCGCCCATTTCATCGCTCTGCCTCCATCTCGCCTGCCTGCCATCCCCCGCCCAGTGCTTTGATCAGGGCAACGGTCGATACCAGCTGCTGCCCCCGCAACCGCACGGCGGTGCGTTCCGCCCCCAGGGCAAGGTTCTGCGCAGTCGCCACTTCGAGGTAGGTCACAAGGCCCGACCTGTATCGGTTGTTCGCAATTTCCAATTGCCTGCGCGCCGCCTGCAAAGCGGCAATTTGCTGCTCGTATTCTTCGGCGAGGAGATGTTCGGCGGCAATGTTGTTCTCGACGTCGGCAAAGGCTGCAAGAACGGCCTGCCGATATTTGGCGACGGTTTCCTCGTAGGCTGCTTCGGACTGGCGAAGAGTTGCACGCCTCTGCCCGCCATCAAATAGAGGCAGGGTCACGGAAGGCCCGAGCGCCCAGAGCCTGCTCGGCCAGTCGAAAAGCGTGCCGATGTCCCCGCTCTGCAAACCGGTCTGGCCCTGCAGACGAATGACGGGGTAGAAAGCCGCTCTTGCAAGCCCGATTCCGGCGTTTGCAGCAGCCATGCGACGTTCCGCGGCGGCAATGTCGGGACGGCGCTCCAGCAGCTCCGACGGCAGATCAGGCGGGACCACGAAGGGCTCGAGCCCGATCGGCTGTTCATCTACGCTGAAGAGGGAGGCGTTTTTCCCGGTGAGGACGGCAAGCGCGTTTTGCAGCTTCCTCCGCTGCA
Source organism: Pseudomonadota bacterium (assembly GCA_023416335.1). The sequence continues at coordinate 19,483 of JAEZHY010000264.1, forward strand.
GAATGGTATCCGAGAGTTGCGCCTCGGCGGTCTTCAAAACCGTCTCCGCCTGAGCCACATCCAGGTCGGAGACCATCCCGCGGGCGCGGCGGTTTCGGGTAAGTTCGAGCGACTTGCGATAGGCATCCAGGCTCGACAGCAGCAATGCTTTGTCTGAATCGAGCGTCCGAAGCGCAAAGTAATCGGAGGCAACTTCAGCCTGAATGGTCAGTTTGATGGATTCAACGTCGTCCGCAACTGCCCTGGCCTGTGCTGCCGAAGATACCACCGTTTTGCGCACACGTCCCCAGAGGTCGAGTTCATAGCTCAGGTCGAAGGGCAAGGTATAAGAGTCGTAAGTCTTTCCCGGATGGCCTCCGGCCGGGCGGTTCAGGGAGTCGCGCTGCACGGACGGCTGGAAAGACACGCCCACCTGTGGAAAAAGACCGGAGCGCGCAACGTCTGCGACCGCGCGGGCCTGTTCGAAGCGGGAAACGGCAGCCTTGAGATCCTGGTTGGCGGAGAGCGCCTCCGATTCCAGCCGGCTCAATTCCGCGTCCCGATATACCTCCCACCAGTTCCCCCTCGGGAGGTCCGCCCGGGGGACGGCAACTTTCCATTCAATGTTGGTCCCGACGTAGTTTGCAGGAGTGGAGGCGGCCTCGGGACGCTTATACTCCGGCCCCAACGAGCAAGCCGAAAGAGTCAATGATAACAGAAACATAACCGACAACGGCCCGGCTGCATGTTTTATCGGATTTCGCTTCATGCTCATTGGCCCTTCGTCGCGTTCGCAGGCTCTGCAACCGATACGACCGCGCCGCTCACAAGAGATTCTCCGGGATTGACTATAACGCGCTCCCGGGTGCTCAGGCCGTCTATAATTTCCACGGTCTGCCCGAAATCCCGTCCAAGTTTTACCTTGCGCAGATCGACGCGGCCGTCCGACCACACGATTCCAACTTGCGTGCCGTCGGCCCTGAACATCAACGTGTTGGCAGGCAGAGTCAGTACCGGCGCCGCCTTTGCCTCGGTAAAGCGCATCTGCGCATAGCTCCCTGCCAGGATTTCTTCCTTCGGGTTTTCCACCTGCAGCTCGACCAGCAGGGTCCGCGAATCGGGAGAAATAACGCCCGCCGTTCGCAATACTTTTGCCTCATACGCATACGCGGGCGATTCGGGGAGCGTCATTTCCGCCGCCTGTCCGGGGCTTATGGTGCGGGCCATGCCCTGAGGGACCTGCACGAATACGCGCAAAGTCCGGGTCTGCGCCAAATGGAAGAGTTCCTTTCCGCCGGCCGCAACGATGAGATCACCCACATTGACGTTGCGAACCGTTATTTTACCGTCGAAAGGGGCCGTTACCGCGGCAAAGGATTTTAGCCTCTCCAGCCTGCGTACTTC
>JAEZHY010000278.1 GCA_023416335.1 Pseudomonadota bacterium
CTGCTGTGGGATGCCGTGAAAAGGAGTTCGTCTTCTGGAATTGAAATGCGCTCGTTTATTACGATCATGCTTTCGTCTCTCGTGCCGGCGTCTGTCTCGCACACCGGCAAATCTTCATACTCGATAAGTTAAGAAGGCAAATGATCATTGCAGAAAAGAGACGGGAATGTAAACTGAAAAGGAACCTTCAATTCCATCTGTATCTCTCAGCTTCAAAGTGAGACCACCCCGCGAGGAATTATTAATTTCCATGTCCGAAAACGGCCGGTTTTTTCGTAGCTCATAAGTATAATAAAGTAATCGAGAATGGAGATGAGTATGACGAAAAACGCAGGGCAAAAGCTGTCCCTGGATCGCAAAGCCTGCTACGCGGCGATGCAGGCGCACGATGTCCGGTTCGACGGCCGTTTTTTCTGCGGGGTCTCTTCCACCGGCATTTATTGCCGTCCCATTTGTCGGGTGAAGCTTCCAAAGGAGGAGAACTGCACTTTCTTTGTAAGCGCGGCGGCGGCAGAAGCAGCCGGGTACAGGCCGTGCCTTCGATGCCGCCCGGAACTTGCGCCTGGGTTTGCCCCCGTGGATTCGGTTCCCCGGCTCGCACGAAGCGCTGCGTTGTACATGGAAGAAGACAGCCTGAATCCTGGTAAGCTTTCGGAACTTGCAGCCATGCTGGAGATCTCGGATCGGCATCTGCGACGCGTCTTTATTGCCGAATATGGGGTACCGCCGGTGCAATATCTTCAGACCCATCGGTTGCTTCTGGCCAAAAGCCTGCTCGCGGACACCCGGCTTTCAATCACCGATGTGGCAATGGCTGCGGGTTTTGGCAGTATCAGACGGTTCAACGATCTGTTCAAGACTCACTACCATCTCACGCCGAACGAACTGCGGAAGAAGGGCCGAAGCATTGAGGAGAACGGTGACGCTGTCACGTTGTCGCTTGGCTACCGCCCGCCGTATGCGTGGGAAAGACTGATTTCATTTCTTGCCGCACGGGCTATTTCCGGCGTCGAGAGCGTGCTGGAAGGCACCTATCGCCGGACTGTGGCGATAAGGAAAGGCGAAACGGTCCATTACGGATGGATTTCAACGGCAAACCAGCCGAGCCGCAACGCTCTTTCCGTGACTCTTTCGACAACATTGCTTCCGGTCTTGTCTCAGGTGCTGTCCAGGGTCCGGTTTCTTTTCGACCTGAACTGCAGCCCGGAGAAGGTATACGAGAAGCTCGCGGCGTTGGATGAAGTCCTGCCGGGCGGCTATGTGCCGGGGATACGGGTACCGGGATGCTTCGATCCTTTTGAAATGGCGGTGCGTGCCGTTCTGGGTCAGCAGGTAACCGTGAAGGCAGCAGGCACTCTGGCGATGCGTTTGGTTCAACTTGTCGGCGAAAAGATGGATACCCCATTTAAAGAGCTTGGCTATGCCTTTCCCGGCCCTGAAAAGATTTCGGGTCTTCCCGGTCTGATCGAAAACCATCTGGGGCCGATAGGCATAACCCGCAGCAAGGCCCGCTCCATCATGGCCTTGGCGAAGGCCCTGACAGCAAAATCAATTATGCTGTCCTACAGTGCGAACCCCGGGGAAGCGATGGAAAAACTCGGCAAGCTGCATGGTTTTGGCCCCTGGACGGTTCAATACATTGCGATGCGGGCTCTTGGCTGGCCGGATGCTTTTCCAAACACCGACTACGGCGTGAGAAAAGCGCTCGCGGATCGCACGCCGGCCGAAGTACTGGCGCTTTCGCAAGAATGGAGCCCCTGGCGTTCGTACGCGACCGTCTTGTTGTGGAATTCCCTTGCACATGAATCAAAATCCAAAAAGCGAGGCATAAAATCCAATGATCTACACATGCACCATTGATACTCCACTCGGGGCCATGACCGCCGCCGCAGAAGACGATGCTCTCGTCGGCCTGTGGTTTGTCGGCCAAAAATATTATCCGGCAGGGGCAGCCCAATGGAGCTGCGATCCCGGTCATCCTCTTTTCGAGGCGTTACGGAATTACCTGGCGACCTATTTTTCGGGCAAAGACAGCGGACTCGGAATTCGACTCGATCCCCCCGGATCGTCTTTCCAGAAAGCGGTATGGGACGTTCTTCTGAAAATCCCGAGAGGGCAGGTCATGACTTACGGTCAAATCGCCAAAAAAATCGCCGGGACCCGGGACATGGCGTCCATGTCGGCCCAGGCCGTAGGAGGCGCTGTGGGGCACAACCGGATCTCCATCCTGATCCCCTGCCACAGGGTGATAGGTTCCGACGGAAGTCTTACTGGCTATGCGGGCGGACTGGACAGGAAAGCGGCGCTGCTGAGGATTGAAGGGGCGTACCTGGAAAGAACTAACCCATAGGAAAGGTTTCTTGAACCTGATAAACATACCTAAGGAAAACTCAAGTAATGAGGTGAATACAGTCATATTAATTGCTTTCAGACAATTCGCGTGCAAGTTCCCGCTTGACTAGTTTGGCAGCCGAACAAAGCAGTTTGTGGTATATTGGTGCTGCAAAAATTCTTCTTTAATTGAAGGGGATTATCATACCTTATGAAAAACTCACCATAGACTGGAAAGCAGATGCAAATGATTTCAAAGAATCGAGCTTTGCGCTGTGCCGGCATTACAGTCCTTTTCCTCTGCGTCCTTGGGTGCGCGGGACTGCCCAAAGGTAATCAAAACGAAAAAACCCCGCCTCCTGCAGAAGATATCTCTTCGATTCCCATCCCTGTTGAACTGCAAGAAAAAGTAGGGCTTTCAGAGGCACTTGGGTGGGAACTCTACATCACCGACAAAATGGCAATCATCGGTACTGATGTGATGCTGGAGAAGCTCGATGATTCCCAAAAAGCGCGGATCTGTGGGTACATTGTTATAAGGGAAGGCGATGATCACGATCAGCCCCCCGGCTCATGGTTGGTTGAGTTCCTTGTAGACAGGAGTGACCCAAAAGTCGGTTACAAGGTCCATATTACGCCCCCTGCCGACCCGCCCGGTAAGGCAACAACAAAGTTTGAGGAAGTGACCCCACCAGGAAAACCCAGTGAAAGCGAACTTGTTCTCCATCGTGCTATACGCACGTCGTTGGAGGCCATTCCCGACCGGCCAAATCAGCCTGCAAATCCCGTCGTTATGCCGGGGGCGGCAATAGGGAAAAGCGGACTTCTCGTCTATCTCCTGGCGGGAACGAAGAAGGACCGCACAGTCGTATTTGGAAAACATTACAGAGTCTTGGTATCAGAGGACGGACGAAGTGCAACCGGGATCGAACCCCTGACCAAAGCGGCTCTCGAAATACCGATTCCCCCGGCCGGGCCTGACGGCGAGAAGCCGTTTCTTTGCATTACTCACCTGCTGGGGGACTCTCCCCTGGAGACGCACGTATTTATAAGCCGGCTTCATCACAAGACGCTTTATGTAAACACGGAGAAATACATTTGGCGTATTGACGAAGGCAGGATTTCATTGGTGAACCTGAGACGTGCCGCGCTCCATGAAGCGAAAACGGCCTATAAAAAGGACGACTACCATACAGCGTACAAAAAACTGAAGTTCCTGGCGGTGCAGGGAGATACCAACGCTCAATGTGGGTTGGGGGCGTTGTATGAATCAGGCAAGGGCGTAGCCAAAGACTACGCCGAGGCTGCCAAATGGTATGGCCGGGCAGCGGAATGGGGTAACCCGGTGGGGCAATGCAACCTGGGGGGCATGTACATGGAGGGACGGGGAGTTTCGCAGGACTTTTCAAAAGCTTTTGATTTGTTCAGTGAGGCTGCGGAACATGGCTACCTCATCGCACAGTGCAATCTGGGAGCCATGCATGCTGAAGGTAAAGGTGTAGCAAGGGATTACATCAAGGCATACATGTGGTGCAGTTTAGCGGCCGGACAAGGAGACTCCAATGCGCAGAAGAATCTTGATCTGATGGCCAAAAAAATGTCCTCGTCGGAGATAGCAGAGGCGCAGCGCCTCGCTAAGGAGTGGAAACCAAAAAATGACTAACAGGTTGAGGAATGCCTCCCCTTTCAGGCGGCAAACGGTTTCTCAAATGGCTGAAGTCGTGCCTGTCAAAATGCGCGTGCTAATTGGGTATGCTGGAGTCTCTCTCGTGGTATTCCTTTCCTGGTTTCCTCTACTTTCCGAAGCTGCCGGCCAATCCTTCCCATCTCTATTGCGTGAGATCCCCGATCCGACCGGCCATTATGCCATAACCTGGAAAATGGGCAGCCTTACGGAGGAAAAGCCCCATCAGCTTTTTCTGAAGAACCTTGCCAATGGCCGTAAATCCAAGCTTTTTGAGTTCTATAGACAAATAGACGTACTTTGGGCACCGGACGGAAAGTATGTCGCCATAACCGATTGGACCGGCAGCAATGTCGCACAGATCTTGATCTTTCTGCCCGGTAAGAAAAAGATCGTCGACCTTGCTGAGTCTTTATATCGTTCGCTGGGTCAACATCCTGATATATCTAATAGTGTCCATGTGCATTTCGAAGCCGTTTCCTGGAATGGGCCGCGAAAGCTTCTGTTCAGAGTCTCCGGCGATTTGCCCGATGATGGCGCCGGAGGTTCCAGAGGTTTTGAGCATCACTTTGAATTTGAACTTTCAGGAGCAGTTCGAGAACTCAGATCCGATGAAGTTCGGTAAGGATGA